>DASPJH010000354.1:0-8479 GCA_035628715.1 Bacteroidia bacterium | reverse complement strand
ATTCCCAGGGAGTATAGGCTTCCTGGTACAAATCATACAGGCTGCGGCCTTCCCATAACGAGTTTTTATCCGAAATAAAAAACTCACCGTGCGATACGTTTATAGTTAGCGTATCGGCTGTATAAGTTTGTAGTTTTATAGCATGTGCACCGGCATCAGCGGCGGCATCAATAATTGACAATGCCCGCTCGACGGACTGGTTATGGTTGCCCGACATCTCAGCGATGATGAAGGGCCTGTCGAATCTGCTGGTATCAAACATTCAGAATATCTCCTTTAGTAACAGGTATTTCATTTTCAATTTCTTCCAGTATAACGGCGCCGTTGGGTGTTTTCACCGTCAACGGCCGGGTTGAGAGTATTTTTCCGTTTGGGTCGGTATAATCAAACCCGGCGTCTGAAAATGAAATTTTATGAATGGTTATTTTATTTCCTTTATAGTTGGTAAATGCACCCGGGTATGGTTTTGCCTGCGCACGCACCCAGTTATAAATGCGTTCGCGTTGCCAGTTCCAGTCAATCAGGCCATCTTCAGGCGTGCGCTTGCCGAAAAAAGTGGCTTTTGAATTATCCTGCGGAACCGGGGTAACAGCGTTATTTTCAATTTGAAATATAACTTTGTTTATTAATTCAGGATAGGTGCTGTTAAATTTTGCAAGCAATTCAGCCCCTGTGTCCGAACTGGTGATTTCAATTTTCTGTTGGAGGATAATATCCCCTTCGTCACAGCCTTTCGTCATCAGGTGGGCCGTAACGCCGGTTTCCTTTTCGTTATTTATGATGGCCCACACGTGCGGGGTGCGCCCCCTGTATTTGGGCAATAATGAACCGTGGAAATTAATGGCATATTTAGCAGGGTGCGATAAAATATCACCGTCCACAATAAATAAATAATTTACAGACAGGATAACATCGGTAGTAAAAGCCGCCAGGAACTCTTTTGCTTTGCCATTGGGCTTACCGGTGAGGCAGGGAATATTATTTGCCGTTGCCAGCTCCTCAATTCCCGCAGACTTACTATCCGTAAAAATAAAATTTATATGCTGCGATTTTATCAACCCCTCCAGGCATATCCTGCCTAATTCCCCACTCGCTAAAACTCCGTACCGCAACATTAATTCAAAATCGCCCTTATCCGTTCGCCTGAAAGGCCGTCAATGGCCAGGGCCTGGTGTTGCATATCCCTGTTGGCTCTTGCCGGGTTATTGTAATGCTCCAGCGCTTTAATTATTTCTGCCTCGCTTACGGTATTAAAATTACCGATGGAAGTACCACAGCCTTTTGCCAGTAATTCGGTTAAGATATTGAGCTGGTTATCGGCGCTGCAACCGGTTATCAACCCCGATTTAGCACAGCATATCTCCAGCGATGTAGTGCTGGCTGGGCTCACTGCTACCTGGCAGGCCTGTATCAGCCGTATCATTTCAGAAGAATTAACCCCTTCAAATATTTCAGCGGTTTTATCTGCTACAGTATTTATAAAGCCGTTCAGCTCCTGCTTGTGCCTGTATGCTGCACCAATAACTATTTTTATAGTTTTAATAAAACCCACCTTTACGGCAGCTTTCAGAAACTTCAGCGTTAAATTATTAATATCTGCGCCGCCCAAACAAATAAACAGCGAGTTTACAGCTTCAACACTCCTTTGCTGCCGGGCAGCCTGTAAAAACTCTTTCCGTAACAGCAGGTACCTGAATCCGCACAATACACTTTGTGCTCCTGTGTTGCCGTATTGTGATTCAATGCCAGAGCGGCCGTGGTTGATAATTATATCCGCGGTTACTTTCCTGTCCGCCATGTCATCAATCATTACCAGTTTATCACTCATAGCGCGCAGCTGACTGAGGTATTCATAATCAAACGTATAACCGTCGGCAATCACACTATCGTTCCTTGTAACCATCTGTTCAAGTTCTTTCAGTTCTCCGTGGGTATCGGCTGATTGCAGTGCAGCAACCGGGCAAAAACCTTCAACCAGCTGTTTCACTTTTTCGTCGGGGTGGTTAATGGCAAATATGCAGTTATAGGTATCCTTCAGCATTTCGCACACGGCCAGCAGGCGGTATATATGCCCCAGGCCTATTTGTGTGCCGCCGTCAGCACGCAGTATAATTCTCCGGTCAGTTGCCGGCATATTCCTTTACGCAGTTAATCACAAAATCCTGCTGTTCGTTGGTAAGCGTAGGGTACATAGGCAGGCTTAAACACTTGCTATAATATTCTTCCGACAGCGGAAAATCGCCCTTCTTCCAGCCCAAACCCCTGTAATACGGGTGGGTATGCACCGGTATGTAATGCACCTGGGCAAAAATATTATTGGCGCGCAGGTGGTTGTATAACCCTAAGCGGTCGTTTACCTGGATAATGTACAGGTGGTAAGCGTGGCCATCCACTACGCCCGACTGGTGCACAATACCTTCAACGCCTTTAAAAGCTTCGTTATAGCGGCCGGCTATTTCTTTTCTTCTTGCCAGGCCTTCATCGGCGCGGCTCAGTTGCGAAATACCCAATGCGGCCTGGAAATCGGTTAACCGGTAGTTATAGCCCAGCTCCTGCATTTCGTAGTACCAGCCGCCGTGGTTTTCAATCATCAGCGACGGGTCTTTGGTAATACCGTGTGTACGCAGTAGCAGCAGCTTTTTGTATAACTCTTCGTTATTTGTAGTAATCATACCTCCCTCGCCGGTGGCTATATGCTTCACTGGATGAAAGGAGAATATGGACATTTCGGCAAATTTTCCGTTGCCGCATAATTGTTTATTTCCTTTTGAGTCGGTAAAGTAACCGCCGGGTGCATGGCAGGCATCCTCAATAATCCATAAACCGTGCGCATCGGCCAGCTTACGAAATGCTTCCAGGTTTACGCCGTACCCTGCAAAATCAACCGGGATAATTCCTTTGAAAAATCCGGCAGGTTTTGATTTAATTAATTCTTCAACCTTGTTAATATCCAAGGTATAGGTTTCAGGGTCTATATCCGCAAAATATACGTTGCCGCCGCAATACCTTATGCAGTTACCCGATGCAGCAAAGGTGATAGGTGTAGTAATCACATTATCCCCCTCTTTCACATCCAGCGCCATAGCACACAGGTGCAGGGCCGCTGTTCCGTTAGCCAGTGCCACGGCATATTTACAGCCGATGTATTGTGCAAAGGCTTTTTCAAATTCGGCAATATTCGGACCCTGGGTTAAATAATCCGATTTAAGGACATTTATAACGGCCTCAATATCCTCATCGGTGATGTTCTGCCTTCCGTAAGGAATGGGCTGTGAAGATGGCTGCTGCATAAATAATTAATTATTATACGGTAAATGATGGGTCTACGTGTTCAACAATGAGTTTGCGGATATCTTCAGCACTCAGCCACTCATCATTGGTGCCTGAGTTATATTTAAAGCCCGGTTCCACTTCCCTGGCATTAAAATGCTTCAGGAATTCCTGTTTCGACCAATCGTGGCTTTGGGGCATAATTACATAGTATTTGCCTACATCCACCGTAAAAAATGAATCCGATTCGGTAATCATTTCCTCGTGGATTTTTTCGCCGGGGCGGATACCCACTATTTCCTGCTTACAGTTAGGGCCTATGGCCTTAGCTACTTCAGTAATTTTGTACGAAGGAATTTTTGGAACAAATATTTCACCGCCCCAGGCATTTTCAATGGCATACATCACCAGGTCCACACCTTCCTGCAGCGATATGTTAAAGCGGGTCATCGATGTATCGGTAATGGGCAGTACGCCTTCGTTCCTTTTCTTCATAAAGAACGGAATTACCGAACCCCTTGAGCCCATTACGTTTCCATAACGCACCACGGAGAATTTAATATCCCGTTTGCCTTTGATATTATTGGCGGCAACAAATAATTTATCCGAGCACAGTTTGGTGGCTCCATACAGGTTGATGGGGGCAGCCGCCTTATCGGTAGACAAGGCCACTACATCTTTAACACCGCATGCAATGGCAGCATTGGTAACGTTTTCAGCGCCCAATACATTGGTTTTAATGCACTCCATGGGGTTGTACTCGGCCGCGGGCACCTGTTTCAATGCGGCAGCATGCACCACAATATCAATACCTTCCATGGCCAGGCGCAGGCGGTCGTAATCTCTTACGTCGCCAATAAAATAACGTATTCCCGGGTATTTTGAGGCAGGAAAATCCTGGCTCATTTCAAACTGTTTCAGCTCGTCGCGGGAATAAATTACCAGCCTTTTAATATTGGGAGACGCTTTTAATATGGTCTCAACAAATTTCTTTCCGAAGGAACCGGTGCCACCGGTAATTAAAATTGATTTATCTTTAAAATCCATTATTACAGTTTTTTTATCTTCAAATAGCTTTTTAGTGTTTTTACATTTAATATACCTGTGCCGATAAGCAGCACTATAAACAATCCCACGGCGACTGCAGAAAGGGCCAGCTGAACGAAATAATTAAGGTTTTGCTGGGCCAGCAGCACATGCACCACCACTAATGGAATTGCGGTGAAAAATGACTTGAAAATAACCGGCAAATCCGGGTCGAAATTGAACATTTTGCGGGAAACGTATACTGAGAAACCAAGACAGATTACGTTTTCCATAAATACTGCAAATATTATTGCGTAAACATTCCAGTAATTAATAAGGAAAAAGCTGATGCTTACATTGGATACAAACCTAACCACCGCCATAACCGTAACGTACCAGGTTTTTTTACTGTAGTACATCTCAGGTGCATACAGCACGGTAAGTATACCCAGCAGGAAATTGAACGACATAAGTGGTATAAGGTGCGCAGCAAAATGGTAAGTGCCGGGGGTAAGCAGGTAAATAAGCGGCGGCACAGCCGTAGCCGCCCCTATATATATAATTAATGATAATATCCAGGTTTTTTTGCATGCCTCTTTTAAACGCTTATAACCCTCAGCAGTATCGCTTTTGCGGGTTTCAAAATAAATGGGCAGATAGGCATGGTTAAATGCGTCTGTAAGCATGGTAAGCGGTGTAATGAATCTGCTGGCCAATGAAAACAACCCCACCAGCGAGAGTGATTCTGCCGCCAGCAAAGAACGGGCAAACAGGTTGCCAAACGGGGTTACAAAATGCGACGGCCATATTTTCATTGAATACTTAAAGGATGGCTTAAGTAAGCTGAGGGATACTTTGCCACCCATGTCCTTTCGCAGGTAAAACTGCGACTGGATAAAAAATAATATACCGCCACCCAACGATGCATATACTATACCCTCTGCCCCCATTTCAAATCCTACCACTAGTATTATGGCGATTGTGATGCCTACCAGCGCTGTTATGAGGCTTAGTACGGCCGAGTACCTCGATTGCTTGCGGGCCTGTATCAGGCGCTTTTGTATCTCAGAGTTGGTAGCCAGTACGCCTGTAATAAGCGATACCAATACAAACGGGAACAGCGGCAGACCGGGTACCAGGTAATTTATAAAGAAATAAGAAACAATAAATATTACCAGTGCATTGAACACACTGATAACCATCAGTGCCCAATACATAGTAGTCACATAATCACGCAGTTCCTGGCCCTCGTTATGTTCGTAGTAAAACCGCTGCACTGAACCAGGCAGTGCCATCCGCATAATTATTATAGCAAAAAGACTAAACGATGAAGTCAGCTCAACCAGGCCGTAATCTTCAGGCGTTAAATACTGCGTGTAAATGGGAATTAACAGGAAACCTATTAATTGTGGAACGAATTTGCCAAGGCCATAATTTATGGTTGCCCCGCTTAATTCTTTAAATAAACTCATTAATGGTTATAGGTCAGGACGATTGTTGAATTACCCGCCAATTACATGCTCAGCGACACGACGGCCTGCCTGCCCGTCAAGCAGGTAATATCTATTAATATATTTTTTCCCTTCAGATATATAGTTTTCGAAATGCCCAGGATTCCGAAACCAGCTATCCAGCGTTTTGTGTAACTCTTCTGGCTGGTTTACCTGGCAAATAGCTCCTGATTTAACAAACTCAACACTTTGGTATTCCTGTTTAAAATCCAGCGAAACAACCGGTATATCCATCAATATCGCTTCCATAGCAGCTGTAGAGGCACCCGTAAGCACCAGCCCTGCCGGTTCCAGCCACTCAAAAATGTTTTTTCCCTGGCCCCCGGACATTTCCGAGCTGAATTGTATAGTATGCGATGGGTATTTTTCTATTAATTCGGTATAGTTTTCTATTTTATCCTTTGGATGAAATTTAACAGTAATTTTTACCGTCGGATTTTTCACATTCCATGAAAAAATAGCGTCAAACTGCATAATGTGATGCTCCATACTGGTTCCCACACCAGGCCCTGAAAACAGCGCCAGTATTTCCTTTTGCTCACTTGCCCGGCGCTGCTTAAAATTTGAATATATTTTATCCAGTGCAGGGGAGCCTGAAATTACCGTATTATTATAGCCATGCCTGCTAAGTGTTTCTTTGGCCTGATCACCAAATACATACCAGGCCGAAGCGATATGGAAATTATCAAAAAAGCCTGCAATGTCACCGTGCTGTATACAACGGGTTTCAATACCTGCTTCGCGGGCTGTAAGGCACATGGCACGGCCCTCGGCTGTAATATCAAAACCTACAAAAACCATTTCAGGCTTTACGGCTTTTAATAACCATGCTGAAGCCCCAAGAATGGCCAGGTTCTCGTCCATATAGCGTTTTAATACGGCCTTAAACAATTTAACAGCGCTTTCTTTTATGTCTTTGGGTGTAAAGCTGCTTATTTTATTATACACCGAAACCCGCCTTAAATAAGGCAACCAGTTATAAATTTCAATAAAATGTGCCTCTACACCTATGCTTTTCAGGTAATCGTAGATACCCTTTTTATTGGTTACTACTAATGTATCCACATTTTTTTCTTTTAATGCGTAATACACAGGTACCATATTTTCGCAATGGTTCAAGCTTACCGGCCACATAAGCACCTTCGCCTGGTTTAGCGCTGGCTTTTTAACCCCTACTACGGCATCCTTAAGCTTTTTACCTGAAAACAACAGTTGTTGGGTGGCGGTTAGCCGGTGAAAATTATTTTTTTCAAACGCGATGAACAGATTGCTAAAGGTAACATTGGCCAGGTGCTTTGCCACACCTTCCGGATGCACTTCTTCCCAGGCACTGATAAGTTGTAAATACTCCTTCAAGCTACTTAGTATCGTTTCTGTAACAACAATGCAACCTTAAAAGTTCACATCTTCCCAGTTATAAATAAATTCACCGTTTACCAGGCTGGCAAATCTTCCCCGGAAATAATCCCGGTTTAATTTTTCAGCATGTGAAAGCGGACGTGCGGCCGACCCTAAAGCTTGCTCCCATTCAGGGTATTCTTTTTGTATAGACTGCATCATTTCATAACGGTCTAATTTTGAGAACTCATATAGCTCCTTCAGTTGATGCGGCTTGATAGATACCGGTCCATCCTTGGTTTCGTCTTTTTCAAGAATGGTAAAATGGCGCTCTATACTGTTAGCTCCCAGCGCCAAGGCAAGCTTGCTGGCCCACAGGTGCGTGGTTTCTACCTTTGAGTGGTCTGAGTATCCTACGTTTTTAGTAAACTTTCTCAAAAATGACATCCTGCGCAGGTTCAGTTCATCCATAGGAGTTGGGTATATAGTAATGCAGTGCAGCAGGTGAAAATCTACATCCTGTAATATTTCTGCCGCTTTTTCTATCTCGTTGTCGTAAGTAGCACCAGTACTTACAAATACCGTTTTCCAGTACTTTTTAACCTCATGCAGCAAGGGGTACGATGCACAATCATAACTGGCAATTTTAATAGCTTCATAGCCCAAGTCTTTTACCTCGCGGGCGCCTGTGCGGGTAAAGGCTGTAGTCATAGGGGCCACGCCTGCTCTCCAGCATTCTTCCACAAACCAGGCTTCATCGTCAAGACTCAGATCAAGTTTTGAAAGGCGCGCCACCTCAGCGTCATACGGGCGTTTTATTACCTGCTGCACACCGTTTGCATCCACTCTTCCTTCGTCAAATCGTTCCCGGTGAGTTACTTCTTTTGAGCGGATGGCCTGTATTTTAACATACGTGGCGCCGTTTTCAGCGGCCGCATGTATCATACGTTTCAAAATTTCCCTGTTACCGTTGTGGTTCTGGCAACATTCAGCTATTAGTATCGGTTTCATTTGCAGCGAATTTTAAAAATTTATCAGTAACAAATTCCCGCGTACGGGCTATTGAGTCTTTACCGTATCCGCCCATGTGCGGGGTTAGTAACAGATTTTGGTGCTGGCGGGCATAATTAAGCAGGTTAAACGAACCTTGTACCGTTCCGCTCCAGCCTGAATCATCGTTCAGTACATCCAGGGCAGCACCTTTTATTTTTTTGGACTGAAGGGCTGCCAGCAGTGCATCTTCATCCACAAGTTCACCGCGCGAGGTATTAATAAAATACGCTCCGTGCTTTAACTTATTGAATTTAGCGGCATTCATAAACTTCTCATTCTCT
>DASPJH010000353.1:0-4920 GCA_035628715.1 Bacteroidia bacterium | reverse complement strand
GCCAGCATGGAGAACTGGCGCATACCTATGCTGCCTTTTTTGCGAAGGCCCTGCAGCCACATAAGGTTTACATAAATATTGTCGCGGATTTTATAATCCACCTGGATATTTAATGCAGTAGGCAGTTTGCTGATAATTTCGTTACTGCGCCCGTCAAATCCAAACACCCTTGAAACAGCTTCATCAAAACGATGAAAAACGCTCTGCCCTTCAGGTATGGAATCCATATTATCAAAAATCTGCTTGGTAGTATCCAGGCTACCCCATTGCACCACTTTATTTTTTGCCAGCACATTGTTTTGCACATATTGGGTATTGCTGTAGCGTATGCGGCCCACATCCATAAGCGTGGCGCCAAACCTAAGCTTGTATTTGTTTTCTTCTTTATCGGTGCGCTGCTTGCCATCCATTTCAAACTTGTAGCTGCTGTGGCTGGGCCGAAGCTCATAGGTAACTCCCAAATCCAGTCCGTATCCCTTTCCTATGCGGTTGGGACCGAATAACACCGACATATCCGGACTGTTGCCGCCGTTGTTGGTATACAAGGCCTCGTTTACATACCCGTAGCTAATGTTATTGTTTTCAAAAGTCAGGCTGTCTTCACCGTTTATAGATACTCCTGAACCGCCATCGTTTTTAAAATAAAATGTATACAAACCGGCCATGTATTTATAGGTTATACCGGCTTTTATAAAATGCTGGTCGCGGTTATAAACCACGGCAGCATAAGTAAAACCGGCTTCCATAAAACTGTTGATGTTTATATTAAACCGGGTTTGCCTGTATAGTTCGTCGTATGCCAGCTGGCCTGCACCTTCAAACGCCGGGGTGTTCTCATCAAGTCCCCAGCGGATCATCCGTGCAATGGGCTGAGAAATATCCACTGCCTGCACATAGGTGCGGTTGCGCACCGAAAGGGCAAAAGCATGGCGTGGGTGAAGGGATACCAGGAACGATGGCCCTCTTAATTCATTTGAAAAATTAACTACTTTGTCTTTTCCGTTCAGGTTTTCCCTAATGTTGGCATCTGTTATTTTAAGCGATGTATCTTTAGTTGTAAGATACTTAAATAACGAGTGGTCGCCGGAAAAACTGATGTAGTTATTGTAGGCATTGGTTCCATTCCCAAAAAAGTTAATGTATGCCCCGTGCCTTGAGTCTACAATGGTTGACGGATTTAAGTACAATCCATTGGTTCCTGCAAAATTACTGTTGGCATAGCCAATCCAGTTCTGGCCATAGGCCGTGAGCATTGCAAGCTGTATTAATACAACAGCGGTTAGTTTTTTCATTACAGGCTAGTTTAACGGCAAAGTTAATAGATTACCCCATTTGCCGGTTTAAATAACAGTAAGGTACACAAAGTAATCTTAAAACCTGCCCGCAATTTTTAAAGTAATGGATTGAAACCCATTACAATGCAAATACCCGGAAAATTGAAGTTTGAACCTCATTTTCCGGGTAATCTTTATAAGCCAGGTACTTCAGTAAATTTTATTTAAACGCTGCACAGGCTCCATCAATACTCCTTGCACTTTTATTGCGTTTGAAGATAGGCACCACCAAGCCGGTGTAAATATCCAGGCCATTAACATTTGAAGACTTAAGCAAACCCGAAATATTATCGGAACCGATAAAGAAAGCGCCAAACCTTATAAAGGCACCTACTGAAAGGTTGCGGTAGCCGTTGTTTAGCGATACGGGCATGGCCACTTCCATCCAGTCGCTCTCAAAACGGGGAGTAACCGATAACGAACCGAATTGCCTGATGCCAACTGCATTTTTACGGTGAAGGCCTTGCAGCCACATCACGTTTACATATACATTGTTTTTCACCCGCACGTCTGCATTCAGGTTAATAGCTGTAGGCAGCTTGGTCACAATTTCGTTGCTGCGGCCATCGGTACCAAATACCTTGGTTACGGCGTTATCATACCGGGTAAAGTAGCTTTCACCGGCGCCACGGGTAGCAGGCTGTTTTAATGAGTCCATCTGTCCCCAGTAAACATCTCCGCTTGATGAAAGGTTGTTGTTCACCACGTTTTCAGAGTTGTAGCGTATCTGTCCCACATCCATAAGGCTGGCGCCCAAACGTAAACTGTATTTGTTCACTTCGTCGTTACCCCTGAAGCTGTTATGGTCGGGGCGGTATTCGTAGGTAAAGCCTAAATCAAACCCGTGGCCTTTACCCATACGGTCTGAACCGAAAAGCTGTGAAAAACCGGGTTTTTCATCGCCGGTATACATGGTTTCGTTTACATACCCGTAGCTGATATTGGTGTTGTGGAAGCTCATACTATCGTCAGAATAGGTGGTAACACCTGAGCCGCCATCGTTTTTAAAGTATGCTGTATAAAGTCCTGCTATGCGCTTATAGGTAACACCACCTTTCAAAAAGTGCTGTTTTTTATCATATAATACGGCAGCGTAAGTAAGCCCTGCTTCAACAAAGCTGTTGGCCATAAGATTAAAGGTAGACTGGTTATAAAGCGCTGAATAATCCAGGCTGGCTTCGTATTCTTTAAACAAAGGTGTTTCTGAGCCTATACCCCACCGCATGATACGGGCTACCGGCTGAGACACATTTACCCCCTGTATATAGCTACGGCTGCGCAATGAAAAGCCTATTGCATGCCTGGGATTAATGTTCATCATAAAGGAGGGCCCTCTTAATTCGGCTGAAATGCTGCCCATTTTATCCTTACCGTTAAGATTTTCCCAAAAGTTATTCCTGTTCATGCTCAGCGAAGGGTTCAAATAGCGTATGGGCGAGTGTTCGCCGTTAAAATAAAGGTAATTGTTAAAGGCGTTGAAACCGCCGCTGAAAAGGTTGATGTAGCCCGCATTGCGTGAATCTACAATAGAAGACGGGTTTAGGTACATGCCGTTGGTACCTGCATAGTTACTGTTGGAGAGGCCTATCCAGTTTTGAGCTTGTGCAAATGATGCAATAAGACTTAAAATGGCAACTACGAATAGTTTTTTAAAAGGCCAGTTTCTTTTTGAATTTAAATTAAACATAGTTTGATAATTTAATGTTACTTGCAGATAAGAGGCAGGGGCCTTTGCTAACTAAACCTTACATGAACACACTTCAGAACCGCTTTTTGGCCGTTGGGGGCTTTTTTGGTTTTTCAGCCGTTATAATTGGCGCAATGGGGGCTCATTTTTTAAAAGATAAACTTTCACCGGAAGAACTGGTACGAATTGAAACCGGGGTGCGTTACCAGATGTATCATGCTATTGCTCTTACAGGGCTGGCTTTTTCTTATGGTCGCATCCGAAACAGTATCCTTACGTGGGTTTTTTATCTTTTTACTACAGGTGTAGTTTGTTTTAGCTTTTCCTTATATGCATTAATAGTTCTGGGGGTATTTTCAATAAACGTGCCATCAATAATACACCTGATTACCCCATTGGGAGGGGTTTTACTCACCGGGGGATGGATGATATTGAGTATCTACGGGTTGCGCCGGATTTACGTACGTAAAAAAGAGGAATAAGCGCGTTTTTAGTGTGGCGGGATGTAGACGGATTTGAGGAATTTTTGTAATTTCGGCGACACACACATGAAAACTATCTACTTCCTGCGCCATGCCAAAATCAAGCTGGAAAGATGCAGAGCTTTCTGATATTGACAGGCCCCTGAACAAGCGTGGCCGGGAAAACGCACCGCTTATAGGAAGACTGATGCGGAAGCTTAAGGTGAAACCGCAGCTTATTATTTCCAGCCCCTCAAAGCGCACTATGACCACGGCGCTTATTGTAGCGGATAAAATAGGGTACCAGGAAAAAAACATCAAAATAGATATGGACCTGTATGGCGCTAATGTGGCGCAGGTGGTCGAGCTTATCCATCACCTGGATGATACACTAAAAAACGTGATGCTGGTGGGCCATAACCCCTCTTTTACTTTAATAGTAGACTATTTTACAGGGAAACCTATTGATAACCTGCCCACCAGCGGTTTTGTGCAAATAAATTTTGATGTGAAAAGCTGGCGCGATGTAAAAGCCAAAAACGGCGAAATGGTATTGTTTGAGTACCCTAAAAAGATGGCCGAAGAAACGAAACCGGGGAAAAACGTTTAAAGGAACCTGGTTTTTCAGGCACCCAGGTTTATCTTACTATCACTTAGGCTTTGCAGGCTATCCCCGGGCTGAAGCCACGGGTTACTGAATGGACGTGGCTAATCATAGCAACTTTGCATACCGCAATTGAAAGGTTGCGACTAACCAGCTATTACTCCAATAATCAACAGCCAACGTATCCTCATTCAGTAACCGTTGCTTTAGCTGCGGGGTAAAGGAAACTAGCGACATTGCACCAGAAGGAGTAGGACGAATACTGCGTATTAATGATGTTTCGAACACTAATGGTCTACAGCCCGGTTTGTCCTCAGGAATCATCTTCCCGACAGAATTTTTTTATTAAAAACCGAAAAAATTGTTGCCCAAAATGGAAGTTTTCCAATTAGTATATAGGGAAAGTAAAAAGGGGAAAGTGTCCACAAAACTGGCCGTAACAGCGTAACACTCGTAACAAAAATTGTCGGAATCAGGATTTACAGGATTTGAGAATGAGCAGGATTAATTTTTTAGAATTTTAAATTGATACATTCAACTAAAAAAGAAAAAACACCATGGGGCGTTTCTGGCTGATATTGCGAACACCCGCCGATGCGTTGTCATACTGAGCGAAGTCGAAGTGTAGAAGCCATCAGCACGATCAAAAACGTCCACTTTTTTGGTCGTAACAGCGTAACACTCGTAACAGATTTGTTTTAGCCCCCTATATTCCTGGACCAATGTTAGTGTTAAATTTGACTAACAGTTATGGGCAAAAAAATCTGGACTGTAGAAGAAAAGGTGGCTATTTTACATGACATTGAAAAGATAGGTGTCAGGGAAGGCTGCCGT
>DASPJH010000352.1:0-4745 GCA_035628715.1 Bacteroidia bacterium | reverse complement strand
CAAGCTTAAGGGCGAATACCGGATAAAATCCCGTAGTTCTGACGATGATTTTTATAGAACAGATATACAGTTTAACTCTTATTACTTTCAACCTTCAGTATATTACTGCTTTCATACAAACGGAGCTGTATTGAAGCTGATTGCGGCGTGCAAATTTGAAAACGTCAGTTTCTCCAGTTTTAATGTAAGCTTTATTAATAAGAACGACTTTTCAAATCCCAATTTTTCTTTGACCAATACTGCCGATAATCCTGCTATCAGAATTATAACCCCCTATATGGGAATGCGTTATGAATATAAACAGTTATTTTTTGATATCCAGTATGGAAACCGTAATGTACAGGACACTTTCCAGGCCAGGCAAACAAGCTCGCAAACCGGTGGCCGCAATATTTCTAATCCCCTGAACAATCAATTACACCCACTTTTTGAGCGGGGAATGCTAAACATAACCGTTGGCTTAAAATTCAGCCCGTTTGGTAATTAAGCACAAAATCCTTCAGTGAGTATATTAAAAACAGATTCCCGCCTGAAGCGGGAATGACCTGTAGAGCAGGCCGGCACCTGTCATTCCCGCTTCAGGCGGGAATCTGACCAAAACAAAAAACCCTTCAGCTAAGCCAAAGGGTTTCATCAATAATAATTGTTAGGTAACTTAGTATACTCTTATCATGCAAGTAAATTTGCCTAATACCTTAATTTGTTCAGCTAACGGTAAATCGGCTATTGAGCTTGTTGATTTATCCATATAAGACTTCACAAGAGGTTTGATATAGTCACTCTTGACAGCGTAGTTTACATTTTGAGGAATATTACCCTGGTAGCGTGCAATATAAAACGGGTTTAATGTACTGGTTGTTATACCCACAACTTCGCCATTTTTATTAAACAGAGGACCACCTGAGTTACCGGGCTGCAAAGGTGTTGTTATCTGCATCATGGTAATATTGTTTTCAATACCTGATAGTGAGCTAATCTCGCCTTTGGTATATTTATAAGATGAACCCATAATATCCGGCTGTGGGTAGCCAATGGTGAAAACCTCATCACTTACATTATAGTTATCAGAAAAAGTGTAGGGAATTTTGCCTGGTGATACAAAACCCGAATCTATTTTAAGAACGGCTATGTCATTGGTTTTGTCCTCAGATACTATGGATGCCTTACACTTGTTTACTGAACTATCTGTAGAAAAATATAAGTATATATCCCTTGCATCTTCAATTACATGGTAATTAGTTACTACATAACCATTTTCAGAAACTAAAAAGCCTGTGCCGCTGCCTTTTTCTTTGTTAATTTCCCTGCTTGGGTCTAAAATAATTTGTTCAGTTCCGGCATTGCCAATCACATCGGATTTTTCAATTTTCACTGTGCCCCCACCTATTAACTTGGCATTGATTGCAGGAATGTCTTTTTGTATTATCTCACTAAACTTTTCAATTGCTTTAGCGTGAGCTTTAACATTAGTTATAATGTATGACTTTGGTTCAGAGTACCCCCAATAACATGCTATCCATACTTTTGTGTCATTTTGCGGAACAAACACTTTGTATTTGGCAACAAGATTCTGTTTAGCATCATAAATAAAAAAATCTACATCCATTTGTGTCTGGAAATTCCACCACGGCATTCCAAATAAACAAGGCACCCCTAAAGTTAAAATGGATGCTGCATAAACCCCCTTACCCCCCACTTTATATTTTTGATTAGTGATTCCAAAAGTATAATACCCATATTTTTTTTCTGATGTATCAGCGTACAACACTTGTAAACCATCATTATGTACCTTTAACACTTCATCAATAACTATATTTTGAAGATCATAATATCCCGGGATTAGTGCTAGTTGTTTCTTTAATTCATCTTTTGAAATTACCGGTAATAAAGGTAATAATTTTTTATCTGCAGTAACCGGTTCAGGCTTAAAATTACTATAATTATAAGACTTACAAGATGATGCAAAAACAACAGCCAAAACGGCAATAAAAAAACTGAATTTTGAAAAATTTACAGGTTTCATAATGGTTAGATAGTGCAATTTAAGGTTTTGGAATAATATATGGAATTATTTTATATTAAATCTCAAACACAACAGATTCCCGCCTGAAGCGGGAATGACCTGTAGAGCAGGCCGACTCCTGTCATTCCCGCTTCAGGCGGGAATCTAACCAAAACAAAAAACCCTTTAGCTAAGCCAAAGGGTTTCATCAATAATATTGCTAAATCAAATGTTTTTTACACGGCAAAGCTTTCGCCGCAGCCACAGGTGCGGGTAGCATTGGGGTTGATAAAGTTAAACCCTTTACCGTTCAGTCCGTCGCTAAAATCCAGCTCGGTGCCTATCAGGTACAGGAAACTTTTTACATCCACCACTACTTTTACACCACGGTCTTCAAAGGCCTGGTCGCCTTCTTTCAGTTCATTATCAAAGTCCAGCTTATAAGATAAGCCGGAGCAGCCGCCACCCGCAACCGATACTCTCAAAAAGTATTCGTCGCTCAGGTGCGCATCGTTACGCAGGTTCACTACGTGTTCGCTTGCTTTTGGTGATACGGTTATCATTTTCGTAGTTTCTTGTTTAAAGTTGATGTTTTAAGTTGTCTTTAGTCTTTGGCTATTAGTCGTTGGGACTAAAGACCAATGGCTAAAAGCTAACAGTCTATCAGTGTTTCTCCTCAATCGGTTCCAGCCCGTTTTTCACGCGGTAATCGTTGATGGCAGCCTTAATAGCATCTTCAGCCAATACCGAGCAGTGAATTTTAACAGGGGGCAGCGAAAGCTCCTCCACTATGTCCATATTGTCTATAGTAAGGGCTTCGTCCACGGTTTTGCCTTTCAGCCACTCCGTAGCCAGTGATGAGGATGCAATAGCCGAGCCACAACCGAAAGTTTTGAATTTAGCGTCGGTAATGGTGCCGTCATCGTTCACCTCAATCTGCAGGCGCATTACGTCGCCACATTCAGGAGCTCCAACCAGGCCGGTGCCCACGTTGTTTTTGCTTTTATCCAGCGTACCAATATTGCGTGGGTTGCTGTAGTGGTCTATAACTTTTTCTGAGTAAGCCATTGTCGTAGTTTTATGTGTTAAGTTCTATATTTTAAGTTTTCGCTGTTGGCCTTTCGCTGTTGGCTCTTAGCTAAGAGCTAAAGGCTAACAGCCTAATCATTTGCACATTGGCATATTGACTAATTGGCAAATTGTTTAGTGTTCCTGCCACTCAATGCTTTTCAAATCTATCCCCTCTTTAAACATCTCCCACAGCGGACTCATTTCGCGCAGCTTGTTCACCGCTTCCCTCACGTGGTTAATGGTAAAATCAATCTCCTCTTCAGTAGTGTATTTGCTGAGGCCAAACCTTAGCGAGGAGTGTGCCAGCTCATCGTCCAGCCCCAGGTTTTTCAGTACATACGAAGGCTCCAGTGAAGCCGATGTACAGGCTGAGCCCGACGACACCGCAATGTCCTTCACACCCATCATCAATCCTTCGCCTTCCACGTATTTAAAGGACATATTGCTAACGTGGGGCAGGCGGTGTGCGCGGTTACCGTTTACATAGCTTTCTTCCATTGTAAGCAGTTCGGTTTCCAGCTTATCGCGCAGTTTGCCCAGGCGTTCAGCATCAGCAGCCATTTCCTGGATAGCTATTTCGCAGGCTTTGCCAAAGCCAACAATACCGGGAACATTCAGCGTACCGCTGCGCATGCCGCGCTCGTGGCCGCCGCCGTCCATCTGGGCGGTAACTTTTACCCTTGGGTTTTTACGGCGAACATACAGCGCGCCAACACCTTTGGGTCCGTACATTTTATGTGCAGAGTAAGAGGCCAGGTCAATACCGTCGGCTATAACGTCTACAGGTATTTTGCCCACGGCCTGGGTAGCATCGGTATGGAACAGGGCGCCGTGCTTTTTGGCAATGGCCGCAATTTCACGGATGGGCTGTATCACACCAATCTCGTTATTGGCATACATCACCGATACCAATATGGTATCCGGGCGCATAGCCTTTTCAAGGTCTTCAAGGTTCAGCAGGCCGTCTTCCTGTACAGGCAGGTAGGTTATCTCAGCACCAAGTTTTTCAAGGTGCTTGCAGGTATCCAGCACAGCCTTGTGCTCGGTAGTAAGGGTAATAATGTGTTTACCCTTTTCAGCATACATTTCAAACACCCCTTTTATAGCCAGGTTGTTGCTTTCAGTAGCGCCGGATGTGAAGATAATTTCCTTTTCGCTGGCGTTAATAATTTTAGCAACCTGCTCACGGGCGTAGTCCACAGCCTCTTCGGCAGTCCAGCCAAACGGGTGGTTACGGCTGGCGGCATTACCAAAGTTCTGGGTAAAATAGGGTATCATGGTTTGCAACACACGCTCATCTACGGGCGTGGTGGCATTATTATCAAGGTATATGGGCAGTTTCAACATAAGTACAGTAATTAATCCTTATTTAGATTAATTCTAAGCGCAAAGATACTGACAAAATTCGTTCCAGCCGAAAAATTTTTATTTCCTTTGAGGAGGGCTGTTGGCCTTTAGCTGTTAGTCTTTGGTCTTAAAAGCCAATAGCTAAAGGCGAATGGCGAAGAGCTTTTTATCCAAATACCGTACATGCTCCGCAAAATAGAACACCTCGGCATTGCCGTTACCGATCTAAAAGCCTCCAACACGCTGTTTGAAAAGTTGTTGGGCACTGCGCCCTATAAGCAGGAGGCCGTAGAGAGTGAGAACGTTATCACCTCGTTTTTTAAAA
>DASPJH010000351.1:0-2474 GCA_035628715.1 Bacteroidia bacterium | reverse complement strand
CAGCACAAAGTAGTTATTGATGCCATGGGCGGCGCCTCGGCAGGGGGCATGACTACCATTATGGCCGCCATGTATGGCCTGAAGGGTAAAATTAAGCCGGTAACCGACCCGTCAAAAGTGGGCGGGGTAAGAGAAAATATCTTTTACGACAGCTGGGTGCTGCTTGACGATGCAAACCCGGGAGACAGCCGGGGCACTTTTGATAAGGTGTGGGACACCGCAGACATGAACGATAACGTGATACGGTCGTTCTTTAACTCTAAATTTATTGACACTATCTCAAACCGGGCGGTTCAAATAGGGGATGGCAAAATTGAAACACAAATAGGGCAGCTGCCCCCGTACATATCCAAAGACCTGGAAATGCTGATTTCCATCTGCACCCTGCGGGGAATACCGTTTGAGATAAATTTCACCACTCCCATTGGCGACGGGCTGGCCAGCAACAAGCCTTCGTTTGCCACCTACGACCATTTTACCCTGGCTCACTTTAAACTGAACAACGGGCAAAACCCGGGAGAAGCATACCTATGGCTGAACCCTTTTGAAACGCAGTGGCTGACAGCCTTGCGAAAAGTAAGCATTGCAACCGGGGCTTTCCCATTTGGGTTACGCTACCGTGAGTTTGATTATGCAACATTCAGCGATACCTACCTGAAACGGGCAGCGGAGAGGATTATGCTGAAAGGAAAGGAAAATGCCAGTATAGACTGGAAAAACTTTCCCAATAACTTCAGTTTTGTTGCAGTTGACGGCGGCACGGTAAACAACGACCCGTTTGGCGAGATTTTACAGGTGCTGGAAGACCGTTACGGGAAAACGCCCTTTGATAAACTGCCGCAGTACGGAATGGTAATGATTGACCCGTTCCCTAATTTTAACGAAAGTCATGTTTATACGCCGCCTACCAACCTGGCCGGGATACCAGGTAACCTGCTAAGCACCCTGCGGCACCAGGCCACCCTGAAACGAAACGAAATAATAAACAGTTTTGACAATAACTATTTTTTGGGCATGATATACCCGGTAAGGTGGCTGGCGAAGGACATGCCCGACCCTTACCCCATTACCAGCGCTTCAGTAGGTGCGTTTGGCGGCCTGCTGGATATTAATTTCCGCCATTACGATTTTTTCCTGGGCCGTAATAATGCCCGTAATTTTTTCAGGTATTTTTTCACGATGCCGTATGACCCGGGAAATAACATCGTACACCCGGTACACAAAGACTGGACGCCTGAAATGGTAGAGGTATTTAAAGTAGAAAACAAAGCGGGAAAAGTGTTTTTACCTATAATTCCCGATATGAGCTTGTTTGGAAAAACGGCCCAGCAAAAATTTGATGAGCGGATACACTACAGTATTGACAAAAAACCAAAATACAACCCCGATAAGCTGTTTGCATTGGAGGGCCTCATTAAAAAGCGCCTGGAACGGATAGTGGAGTTATTGCCTGAGCAGAAACTGCCCGGAATTACCGACCCTTCAACAAAAGCTTACCCGATAACGGAGGCATTGCTCAAAAAGAAATTTGGCCCTTCATTTTTTGGTAAAATTGGTAACGCTATTTCAAAACCGTTTCAGAAAGGGATAATAAATGCTGCCAAAAACAAACTGGTAAACGGTGGTACCGAAGGAGTTATCAAGTATATTTTAAAAGACCTTGAAGACCGGGAGCTTTTGGAGAAAAAGTAAAAAATCCAGAAGTCCAAATTATCTGTTTGTAAAGTAATTGTTTTCAAAACGTTGCCAACAATTATTTAATTTTAACTTAATACTGCACTAACCCCGCTGAAATCTGGTGAAAATACTTTTGCAGCAGCAAAAAGTATTTTTTAATGAAAAAATTAATTTCAGGCGCTGTTTTCTATCTGCTGCTGTCTATAAGCAGTTATGCCCAAAACGGCACCATTTCAGGAAGGGTTATTGATGAGCTTACAGGCGAAGAGCTGTTAGGCGCAACGGTGCTGATAAAGGGCACCAGCCAGGGCAGCGCCACCGACTTTAACGGCAACTATGTTATAAAAAACCTGCAGGCAGGAAAATACACTGTGGTGTTTTCTTATATCTCCTATGGCACAAAAGAAATTACCGATGTTATAGTAACCGCAGGAAAGGCTACCACTGTAGATGTGGCCCTTAAAGAAGCAGTGCTGGAACTGACAACAGAAATGGTGGTTACGGCCAGCTATAAGCAGGAAACAGCCAACGCCCTGCTGATAGCCCAGAAAAACGCATTTTCAATAGGAAACGGTGTTTCGGGGGATGTTATCCGCAAGTCTGCCGCCAGCAACTCCGGCGATGTAATAAAGCAGGTAAGCGGCGCTACCGTACAGGGGGGTAAGTTCGCAGTAATACGCGGACTGAATGACCGTTACAATGCAGCCATGATAAACGGCTCGCCCTTGCCCAGCACCGAGCCTGAGCGCAGGGCATTCTCGTTCGACCTTTTTCCTTCAAACATGCTCGATCAGTTA
>DASPJH010000350.1:0-6532 GCA_035628715.1 Bacteroidia bacterium | reverse complement strand
GAGGTAATTACCCGCACAAAACCCTGGTTGTCTTTAAAGCCGCTCTGTACGCTTAATATTTCTAAATCGGTGCGGGGGGCCAGCACCTGGGCCAGCTCAAACTTACCATCCGTGGCATATTCACCGCCTGATATCTTAATTCCTTCTAAAAACTTAACATTTATAAGCGATTGGTCTTTACCAAAAGGATTACCGTTTATGGTCACAAAAATCTCTTTGGCCGGGGAAGTATTATCCATTGTAAAGGAAACATTCTTCCCGCCAATGTCCACTTTAATGCGATCTTTTAGCTGCCCCGGGTCTACTTCATAATTAAAGTTCAGTCCTAACCGTATCACTACGCCGTTGCCTCCTTTGCCCTTCGCCCAAAAGGCATTCACCTCGGTAGGCTGCAGGTATTCGGTATGGAAATCCAGCTTTTTATATTCTTTGCCAATAAACAGCTTTTCATCTTTGGCTTCTTTCAGCACCGTGCCTGTAAATTCGGCTGAATATTTGGTGCTGGGATTAAACCCCACAGCTGGGGAAAAAATCAACTCCTTGGTATTAGACCAGCGGAATCGCCCCGGAACTTTGGGTGAAATTTTTATGTATTCTGCCGAATCCCATTTGCCAAGTTCATCCTCGCCCACCATGTCATGACTAAAGGTAAATATCAGGTTTTGATGGGTTTGGATAACATCGGTGAAGTTTTTAACAAAGCTCACCATGTTTTTAGGGTTGCGCGAGCAGGAAAAGAAAATGACCAGGAACAGAGCGGCAAAACGGGGGCTGATCTTTAAAAGCATAGCGATAAGATGTTAAGTGTGGAAAGTTAACAAAAAAAATTACTCGATTTTTAAAATTTTAAGGCAGGATTATTGTACTCATCGAAAAATAAGAGTTGTGCAATAGTTGATTAATTTTTAAATGTTTACTTTACAAACTATGAAAAAAACCTTTTGGGTGGGACTGGTATTTGGGTTAAGCTTAACTTATACCAATGCTCAAACCAAAACCGGTGATTTTATGCTGGGCGGCCAATTGTCGTTTTTGCGGCAGCAGGGGCAAACACCTGATAATGCCGGAGATGGCATTACTACTGAAACGGGGCTTACGTTTCAGCCGCGGTTCGGTTTTTTTGTGACCAACAGGGTGCAGCTGGGCTTTTCCACCGGCATTCTTTATACCAGTAAATCCAACACCTATTACGCAGAAGACACTTCTGACAACATTATCAAATTTAAAAACAGCTATTATAACCTTACTTATAATTTTGGCGTTTTTGGCTCTTATTATTATCCTGTTATGGATAAGTTATACTGGGTAAGCGACCTGGGTGTAAACTGGGGCTCTACCATTGAAGGTGACAAAGTATCTACGCTTTTTTCAGCAGATAAACCCCAGCAGGACCGTAAACAGTTTGTGAATTTTAAAATTGCCACAGGCGTGCAGTACTTTGCTTTTAAACACCTTAGCATTACAGCTGGTATCACTCCGTTTACATTAAATTATAATTACAAACGGATAGTGCGGCACAATATGCCTAATAGTAAGGAAGATATTGTATCCATTAGCTTTCTATCAGCCCCGCGCAGCTTTTTTATAGGTATTAATTATCTTATTCTTTCCGATAATGAAAAAAATAAATAAAATATTTTTAAGCATTTTATTTGTATTACCTGCCACCACTGTGTTTTCGCAGTTCACGCCCGGAAGGTGGGCCGTGGGAGGAGAATTCTCGTTCGTTAATTCAAGAAGTGATTACTCAACTACCAATACTTCGTTTTCAAGCGGCACCAGCAGCGGGCTGAACTCCAAAATTTATGCAGGACAGTTTCTTACTGAAAAATCTTATTTGCACGCTATTCTTAATTTTGATATAACCAAAGTAAAAAATAATTTCGAGTCTACTGTAGGGGGGCTGGAGGTAAGAAGCTCTCTCAGCAATATTTATACTTTTGGAGCCGGTGCAGGATGGCGCAGGTATTTTCCTGCCAATAAAACCCTGGGCTTTTTTGTGCAGGGACAAGCCACCATTTCGCGCACATGGGTGATAAATGAAGTGTATTTTGAACATAATGATACAGTAACGCAGGAAACCCGCACATCACAACAGTTTAATTCACTGCGGCTGAATATTAACCCCGGGGCATACGTCAACGTAGGTAAACACTGGCAATTTACCTTAAACCTGGGCAGCCTGTATTATATTCAAACCTGGTATCCAAAAGGGCAGGAACTGTATGGCACCCGTACCTCCACATTCGGAATGGATGTAAATATTTTTGACTTTAAATTAGGTGTGCTGTATTTAATTGGGAAAACACCGGTTATTATTGAAAACTAATAAGGTGCCGGATATTTTCTAAAACGGCCTTAATTAGGGGGGCAATACCATTACCCTTAACTCCTACCGGGTTATCATCACTATATTTTTGTAATCCGGAAACGCAGGCAAACTGACAAATCCGTAATTTATCATAACCAGGTATATCCCGTCAGGCAGGGGATAATTTTTATAAGTACCGTCCCAGGCTGTGGCCGGGTCAAAGGTTTCAAACAACAATTCGCCCCAGCGGCTGTATACCCGCAGGTGATACTTGCTAAGCCCGCAATATTCTCTAACTACAAAACGGTCGTTCGCCCCGTCGTCATTGGGTGTAAAGGCGGTAGGAACATATAATTCACAATTGCAGTCTTCAACGGTCAGCCGGAAGGTATCAAGGTAAGTGATATTGCACGTATCGCGTGTTTCAACAAAATATATCCCCGTACCAAAAGCAGTGTGCGAACGGTTAGTTGACCCATCGTGCCATAAATAGCTGTTAAACCGGTTTCCGGGTTTTAGTTCCACCGGGTCAAAAACATGCAGGCACAGGTCGGTATCATTGGGTAATGCCGGTGGAATGGATGTATACATTTCCACCTTAATTGTATCCCCCAATTTTTTATTACAGCCTAAAGTAGTTACCTCCAGGTAGTATACACCGCTGCTATCCACCAGGTACTGCCGGGCGGTGTCGCCGGTGCTCCATCGGTATTTTACGTCGGGTAAATTGCCGGGGTCAAGCAGCACAGAATCTCCGCAAACCAATGTATCATTACCCAGGTGTATTTCATTTATTGAATCCTGCACAAGTTTCACCCGTATGAAATCCTGCACCATTGAACAGTAATTTTTAACCTGCATGGAATATAAACCACTACTGTCCACCTTAATTTCTGTAGTAGTGTCACCGGTAGACCAAATATACTCAGCACCAGGAAACACCGGCAGTCTTAATGTAGCTGTCGTTCCGCAAACCACTGTATCGGGCCCGAATTCAAAAAATGGTATTGCCGTCACGATTTTTACACGGATAGAATCTCTTTTTTTACTGCAGGAAGTATAAATCTCCACCCAATACGTGCCTTCGTTCGTTACGTCTACCGACAGGCCAGTATCCCCTGTGTTCCACAGGTAACTGACACCCGGGTGATAAGCCGCTGAAAGCGTAGCCGGCATAGTGCAAAGAATAGTATCCTTTGGCAATAAATAAAGGCCGGATATATCAGGGTAAAAATTAATTTTAATAGAATCTCTTTGCACATTGGAAGGCGTGGTAATTTCCACCCAATATATGCCGGGGGTTGAAACGGTTATTACCGAATCAGTACTGCCTGTATTCCATTTAAATGCCGCCTTTGCAATACCCTTTGGAAAACCTATCCTGAAATTAAATGCAGGCGGGCACAAAAATGTATCGGGCCCCAAAGAATATACGGGCGGAGTGATAAACGGCTCGGGGGCATCAATAAAATTAGGCAGGCCCAGCATTACTTTACCTGCCGTGTATTGAATCACCGAATCTTTTAAATCGCATCCCACACCATAAATATCCGGGTTATTAATTACCGAAAGGTAATTGGTATTGCCAATTGTAGTATATATTTTACCGTCAGGCGCAATTTGCAATGCACCATAGGGCCTCGATCCGTTGGAAGACAGAATTACCAGGGACCCCTCTATTTCCGCAGGCGTAGGTAAAGAAACATCATACTGGACAAGATAAGGCTGGGTAATAGACGTGATGTATAACAACTTACTGTTATGTGAAAATGAACAGCCGTAATAATTATATGCCTGCGGTATGGGAGTGCCGATGCCCGGATCCAACTGAATACATCCGGATATTTTTCCTGTTGCATTATTAATATCAAAAACTTCCACTTTGCTTGGTTTACCTGAGCTTTCACTCATGCAGGACACCAGCTTTTTACTGTTGGGCGATGCTTTGAGATACCCGATAATACCCAGACTTGAACCGCCTCCGGGCGCGTAAATAGATCCTGTATGTGAAGTTACCGGAGCAGGGTCGACCCCGTTTTTATCCATGTGGTACGCATAAAAAGACGAAGTGGCCAGCGGGTGAAAAATTATCCAGAAACCCGATCCTGCTGAATCCTTCACGCAGGTCAGCTTCTCAGCAGCCCTGCCGTTATAAAGCTTGGTGTTTTTCTCAATCACTTTACCCAATCCCCCGTTCAAAGCCATATCAACAACAGAGTAATGAATTCCGTTATTGCCAATTGCCGGAACATCGGCATTAAAAATATAATAAATAGTGGTGCTGGCCGGCTTTTTAACAGTTACTGACGATTGGGTGGATGAAGGATGCCCTTTTAATCCGTTACCATTATCCATTACCTGGTGGTTTTTATTCCAAACAGTTATCCCATCAGTGTAAAAAAGCAGGCGCCCTGCGGAATCACCTACAGATGAGCAGCCTTCATTGGTGCTCATTGCACTGTTATATAATAATGCAGGGGGCGAAACATTAAAGTTAAGACCTATTCTATCGCCGAAATACCATATATTATTTTCCTTTTGCGAAAAGCAAATGTTGATGTTTAATACAATTGTTAATATGAGAGGGGTAATCCTCATATAGGTTTTTATATCAGACATTCAAAAAAGTAACAACGTTGTTTCTTGTATCCGATTTTCGTCGAATTTATCTGATAATAGCAACGGTGCCTTTATAATCAGGGAATGAGGGCTGGTTTACAAATCCGTAGCTCACCATTACCAGGTACACACCGTCAGGAAGGGGATAGTTTTTGTACGTTCCTTCCCAGGCGGCGTATGGGTCAGCAGTTTCAAACAGCAGTTCGCCCCAGCGGCTGTATATCCGCAGGTGAAACTTGCTAAGGCCGCAATATTCTTTAATTACAAAGCGGTCGTTCGTCCCGTCGCCATCGGGGGTAAAAGCGGTAGGTACATATAATTCACAATTGCAGTCTTCAACGGTAAGCCGGAAGGTATCAAGGTAGGTAATGCCGCAGGTATCCCGTGTTTCAACAAAATATATCCCGGTACCAAAGGCTGTGTGCGAAGAATTAGTTGACCCATCGTGCCATAAATAGCTGTTAAACCGGTTTCCTGGCTTCAGTTCCAAAGGGTCAAAAACATGCCGGCAAAGGTCGGTATCATTGGGTAGCGCGGGAGCGACAGAAGTGTAAACTTCCACCTTAATGGTATCGCGTAACTTTGTATTGCAGCCATAAGTAGTTACTTCCAGGTAATAGGTTCCGGTGGAGTCAACCGTAAAAGTCTGGGTAGTATCACCGGTCCCCCATTGGTACTTTGCTTTGCTAACAGCTCCCGGGTCCAGCACAATAGAGTCCGTGCACAGCAGGGTGTCATTACCCAGATTTACAGACGATACTTCATCCTTCACCAGTTCCACATTAAAAAATGATTGCTCGCTGTTCATTGGTTTTTAACCTGTGCCCAGTGAGGGCCGCTGTTTTTTATAACTGCTGACGGCGTTATTGCCCCGGTAGACCATAAATATTGTGCTCCGGCAACTGGCGGTACTTGTAACGTAACCTGCGAGTCGCAAACCAGCGTATCAGGAATAGTAAAAGGAACCACGTTATCTATGAGAGTTACCTTTATACTGTCCCTTACCGTATCGCAGGGCGTGTATGCTTCCACCCAATAAGAGCCGGTTGTATTTATATTTACTGTAGCAGCGGTATCTCCCGTACTCCACCTGTATTTTACCCGGGGAATTGATACGGCTGAAAGCAATACTGGTTTTGAGCACGAAACGGTATCATTTCCCAGCAAATCATACATGTATAAGTCCGGGTAAAAAATAACTGTTATGTAATCTCTTATAGTCCCACCGGGAGTCATTATATCAACCCAGTAAGTTCCGGACGTAGAGACGGTAATAGAAGGCGCTGTACTTTCGTTGCTCCATTTGAATCCAAATCCATCCCCAGGTCCACCACCCGGAAAACCAATTGTATAGCTGTAATCAGGCGGGCACAAAAAGGTATCGGGACCAAGTGAAGGTTGAGCTTTGACAAAAGGTATAGGATCATCAATAAAATTTGGCAGGCCGTACCAAACATCACCGATGTTATACTTTACTGCCTCATGTGTATAGTTGCATAAAGCCCCCTTTTCATCAGGGTTTTCAATTACGGATAAGTAACCCGCTCCTACGTGGGCCAGGTAAATTTTTTGGTCGGGCCCAAGCTGCAATGCGCCCAGGTT
>DASPJH010000349.1:0-3157 GCA_035628715.1 Bacteroidia bacterium | reverse complement strand
ACATCAGTTTACATTTTATCATTTTATAACTAGCTGTTTATCAACGAATTTGTATTAGGCAGGATTTTTAAGGGATTTACTGCAAACGATTAGTTACGACTATGGCGACGAAAGCAGCAGAGGGGAAAAAATCAACCGTACAAAAAAGTGCTAAATCAAAACCGGCAAAAAAAGAACCCAAAAAAGACCT
This sequence comes from Bacteroidia bacterium, assembly GCA_035628715.1. Classification (GTDB taxonomy): domain Bacteria; phylum Bacteroidota; class Bacteroidia; order UBA8524; family UBA8524; genus SB11. The sequence continues at coordinate 2,967 of DASPJH010000349.1, read as the reverse complement.
GGCGAAAACTTATAATGAGTTTAAGGAATTTGAAGGGAAAAAATATACCGGGATGAAGGTTGGCCGAGGCCATAAATGGAATTATGATGCAGGTGTGTGGACAGAGAAAAAGGTCACCCCTGAAGAATGGGAAATTAATTATGCTGTTACCAAGCGAAGGGCAGGTAAAGCGCCAGAGGGATCAGGTGTACCTGTGGGAACCGAATACCACTGGTATATACTAGCTCATCAGAACGTGCGAAAACTGGACGCCAATAGTTACAGCACTGCGTTAACAGGTGTGAAAGTTAAACTGGCCCATAAACGCGCCGGCAGTGAAAAATGGAATATTACTGAAAAAACGCAGCGCAAGAAACTGATTAAAGTTTTGCAGGATATGATTGCAGAGCTTGAGAAAGAACCTGAATTTTTTGAAGAACCTGCACCAGAGCCTGAAACCAAGCCGGTATCAAGAGCGCAGAAAAAAGCTATGGTACACGGATAAAACAATTGCATTAAAACTATAAAAACAATTAAAAATTTATGTCACCACAATATTCGGAGGCCTACAAAATACGGACTGTGCCTATTGAAATAGAATACAAGGGCCGAACTTATACCGGAACAGGACTACCGCTGGCAGGCAGCTGTCATGACGGGGTGTGCTTTGAACTGGATATTACTTTAAATAATAAAAATTTGGGTACTATCCAATATGGAAACAATGGCTGGAAAATGAAAGATGTACAAGATCAGGGCCTTGTTGATGCGATTGGGGAAGAAATTTTCCTGTGGTATGAGTAATATGCAAACAATTAATATATCTGCAAAATCCTTTCGGAGTTACTTCCGAAAGGATTTTTAATTTAGTCTGATAGCTCGAATCCGGCTAAAGACTACTTCGTTTATCATTTTCCTTTCCCTAAAATAATTAAATAGCCCGCTGATTGGGCAATTAACCTGCAACACTTCCATCATATATATTGTCTTATCAATAAACAGTATACCAGGATATGATAATTGGTGTAGCAGGACCATATTCAGCGTCCACTGAAGAAGGCAGGAAAGCCAACCTTGACCGTATGAACGAAGCAGCGGCCCGCCTGCTGGAAATAGGGCATATACCCCTGATTGGCGTAAACGCCGCCCTGCCGGTGGTGAATAAGGTCAATGTTGCAGACCGTTATAAAGCCATCATGGAAATTTCTTTAGTGGTAATAGATCAATGTGAAGCCTTATTATTACTTGCCGAAAGTCCCGGCGCCAATAAAGAACGTGATTTGGTGCTGGTAAAAGGGTTGCCGGTATATTATTCGGTGGGGGAAGTACCTAGAATATGAAGGTATGAAAGTAAAAAATATTTTAATAGTTATATTTTTAGTTATTGTCGTGCTATATTCATGGTATATCTTTATATTTCAGACAAAAATTGATAAAAATGCTAAGAACTCTTACAGTAAAAATATTGATATATTTTATAGGAAAGCGTTGAAAAGCAATATAGCAGCACCGGTTATATCGAAGGACTTGAGTGCACTTGTAATGTATACTTAACTAATGAATTATATCAATTTGATCTTGATGTTTGCCTAAACAGTTGGTTTGTACAAAACACTATATACGGCGATTCAATTATTAAAGATTCCAACTCATTTGTTGTAAAAATTGTAAAGCCTGATAGTAGCTGTATAATGGATACATTAAGATTTCATAAATTGCCGGAAAGATTCAGATAAATGCATTTTGAGAGTTGAGATGCTGAAACAAGCTCACCCTTCAGCTCCGCTCAGGGTGACTATATAACGAACTAATTATCTTACAAGCACTTTTGACTTCGGCAAATTGTTTTTGAATGCATGATGTTTACTATAGCGCATTTTTTATTTATACTCAGTGAAACTGCTTATTTGCTCAATCATCTGCACCATCCGCTCATTATCCATTTTTTGCTTCTTTTTTTCCCCAGAACTTTCCATAAAAAAGGCGGAAACCGAAAAGCCTGAAGAGAGTAGGTAGATTAAAAACTATTAATTTATGAACAAATCAATTCGTATTGTCATCTTATTGACAATTTACTTTTCATTAGCGACAACTCTTAACGCTCAACTTAATTACGGAACTTTTTCTTCCCCATCATTAACAACTCCCTTAAGAGTGGGACTTAACACGCCAACTTCAGTTCCAGATGCACAACTACATTTATATAGCGAATACAGGGTCGCATGCGAAGGATGCGTAGGCCCATATGATGTGCCCAACTTTCTTATTACAAGAGAGTATAATACCTTGATACCCCCTCCATCATCACCTAGTGCATTGAAGCCGTTTATGGAGGTTAGGTATACGGATAACACCTGGAGTCCTTCTATTGTTAAAACTCATTTTTTGCTTAATGGATTAGGTAATTTAGGACTTGGCACAGGAACACCAATTGCGCGCCTGCATGTAGAAGGCACATCATATTTAAACGGTAATGTAGGCATTGGTACATTTAATAACGGGGTTGCATCTGTAGAAATAGACAGGAGTTCTAATACACTTTGGGGAGCATTTATACTTAATCATGCTGGGAACGGCAGGGTATTAAGGCTTAAAGGAGGATTTGCAAACGGAACGCAGCCAATTTTCCAGGTTGAAGCTAATACATGGGGAACTAATGACCTAGTTGAGGACAACATTCGTTTTAGAGTTTTAGGAAACGGTGATGTGCAGGTGAACAATCTTGCAGGTACAGGCACAAGGATGGTAGTGGCCGATGCAAGTGGGTATCTCTCCACTCTGCCTACACCCGGTAATCAGCAGTTATTTGTTAATGGAAACACATTGGGTATTACAAACGGTAATACTGTTATTATTCCTGGTGATAATCTTGGAAACCATACTGCTTCAACAGATTTAAATATGTCATCCTACTCTCTTTATGGTATCAAAGGCTTAAGTTTCGCTAACGGGGGAGCTGAGTTGACAATGTTTAATAACACGCTCGAA
>DASPJH010000348.1:0-3805 GCA_035628715.1 Bacteroidia bacterium | reverse complement strand
TACATAATCCTGCATTACGGTTTCATGGAGCGAATTGCCAAGGTCTTCGCGCAGGGCCGGATTTTGGATAAGCTTTTTAACATGCTTGTACCAATCGGTTTTGTTGTTTTTTACAAACAGCACATTTTCGCGGTGCCTGCCCATTACTGTGTAGGGGTATAGCTCAGATACCACGCAGGCTTTCTTAAACCAGCCGGCCTCCAGCAGTTTCAGCGGACTTTTGCACCGGTTAAACGGGGTGTCTTCCAGCGGCACCAGGCAAACATCCAGCTGGTTATACATCGTAGCGTACTGCCGTATATCCATGGCCGGCAACCGTTCATAATGCGGGCGGGATTTACCTGCCGTAAATATATGCTCGTAGTACGCCCAAACATCCAGGTTAACGGGGTTAAAGCCGCCCAGCTTCACTTTGTATTTGCTGTATAGCGGCTCATCAGCATACAATTGCTGAAATCCTTTTTCGAGTAGGGGAATATCGTCGGTATGGCAAATGCCGCCCACCCAGCCCACCCGCACCTGTCCCGATGGGACAGGCCGGGGAATAAACTGGGGTTGTTCGGGGTCTATAGCGTTGGGCAAAACATAAACATTTTTGTTTATACATTTTACCTGTGCCGCCAAATGTGATGTAGTAGTGGTTACCACCGTGGCATGTTTAAGGGCCATCTTCACGCGCCGGGGCATGCGGTAATGGTCCCAGTGCAGCTTCACCAGGTGGGTAGGGGGCAGCCGCCAGAAATCGTCCACATCCACAATAAAAGGAATACGGGCTTTTTGCAAAGCGGCCAGCACTTCTTCGTCGCGTCCGTAATTGCTGAGCACCCGGCTGAAAACCACCAGTTGGAAGTCTTTCAAATCAATGTTTTTACTATCAATCTCATTAATTTGGTGCACCTCAACGGGGTATTTTTTTGCCAGGTTAATGTAAGGGATTACCAGCCTGTGATACGCCACACCGCTTATATTAAAAGGGTCGGCCTTACGAAAGTCTACCACCATCAGCACCTTAACCGCGCTTTGCATACTTCCTTACCTCCTTAATGTATTTGCGGTATTTAAAAATAAGTGTTTTTGTAGGCACACCGGTTTTTCGGCTGGCTTCGCGAAACGAGCCGGAGGCAGCAACCGCCAGGCACAATTTTGCCGGGCACATTGCACTTTTTGATTTTTTGCTGTCGCTGAGCACTTTTTGCAGAACCCGTATTTCCAGTTGGTTAATGCTTTCGTGGTCTATGGGGTCCTCGTCAGGGATTTTTGAATATTTCTCTTCCCAGGGATTAAACGGGGGTACAAAGTTTCTGTAGTAAATACTGTATTTATCATTGTTTTGCCAGATAAGCATCCGGGCAACATATAGTTTGAGGTATCCCAGGTTATATACTTCTATAACACGCCGGGGTTTCTCAAGTAACAGGAGGATTACTTCGTGCATCAGGTCTTCCCAGTTCTGACCGGCCACGATTTTACTAAGCGCTTGCAATTGATAATCGGCGTGTATCTGGCCGATAATTTGGTTGATGTCCATAACTTTAAAATTCTTAATCTGCGTCGTTCGTCCTTAATGTGCATACCTTTAGCTGTGCGGCTTTTGGCCGTTTGTTAGGCTTACAGTTATGGTATAAAAATTTTGGCGGTGTTTGGTGTGGGGGGCGGCCCCGCCGGGTCCGGTAAATGATAGTGTGGGAGCGGTTAGCTCCGCTTTTTAGCAATTAATAAGGCTGCACTAAGCTGCTCTTGATGGTAAGTTGTCAAAATCAGGAAGGGGCATACATGCTGAAGCAATGGCTGCCACCTGGCTGTATAAAAGAGCCACGGCCGATTGCCATTCGCGTTCATCAGCAGCAATACCATATTCCTGGTAAGTTGTAATGTAGGCTGGCTGGTGAAGAAGGCTTACAGTGTATTCGCCATTCGTCCAGCGGCCCTCAATTTCAATAAGGCTGTTGTTCTCCATTTTTGCAATGCAAAAATGCTTTCCCCATCGCACGGGGTCGGGTTTTAGTTTACTGGTCATAAGTGTTATGTGTTTTGTTTCAAGTTAGTTGTCTCCCCGCCCGGTTCAGTGGTATGGTTGTATTCCTCCCAGGCAGTGTCCACCAATGCATTGAGCGTCTTTTTCAGAGCGCTTACGGTAGCCGGCGATGGTTGCAGCTCCCATAGCATTTCGTACAGTTCGTCGCCTATTATTTTTAGTTGCATGGTTACGGTTGGGTTAGTTTCTGTATCTAATCTCATAGCAAATATAAAGTATTTTGTTTATATTTTGAAAAAAGGTAAAATGAAACAGAAACAAAAACATTTACAGTTGATACTCAGGGAGAAAATTTTTATTATTCGCTGAAACCCTTGCTACAGGCGTTTCTTTTGTTTGTAGGTTACAAAATCACACTGCTCCGGTATTTACCAACTGCTTTAAATAACCAAACCCCTATCTTCGTTCGTCACTGGTTATCAAAAGTAGTCACAACCATGCCCGAGATTGTAATAGATGCCCGTAATGCCTTAATAGGGCCGCAAATGTCTGTAAGCCGTATCCTGCCGTTCCGCAAAAGGAGAATGGTAGGGCCTTTTATCTTTATGGACCATGCCGGGCCGGTAAATATCCGGGGAGATATACACCACCAGATGGATGTGCTTCCCCACCCGCATATTGGCCTGTCCACCGTTACCTACCTTTTTAACGGGGAAGTTACCCACCGCGACAGCCTGGGGGTGGAGCAGGTGATTAAACCCGGGGAAGTGAACTGGATGACCGCCGGTAAGGGCATAGCACACTCGGAAAGGTTTGAGAACCCCGCCGTGCTTGCCGGAGGCCAGCTGGAAATGCTCCAAACCTGGGTGGCGCTGCCGGAGAAGGACGAGGAGTGCGACCCCGGTTTCAGGAACCATAAGCAGCACGAGTTGCCCGAGGTTACTGATAACGGCCTGTGGATGCGGCTGATTGCCGGTGAAGCGTTTGGGGTGAAAAGCAACGTATCCACCTTTTCGCCGCTGTTTTACCTGCATATTACGTTAAAGGCCCGCTCTGCCACCGCGCTGCCCGCCAATTACAGCGAGCGGGCGATATATATTGTAAAAGGCTCTGTTGAGGTAGCAAACACCGTATACACCGCCAGGCAGATGGTGGTCTTTAAAAAGGAGGAGCAGCCCATTATTACAGCCCGGGAAGATACCGTGCTGATGATGCTGGGCGGCGAGCCAGTAGGCGAGAAGCACATCTGGTGGAATTTTGTATCCTCCCGTAAGGAGCGCATTGAGCAGGCCAAGGCCGACTGGAAGGAAGGCCGGATACAATTGCCTCCGCTGGACGATGACGAGTTTATCCCTCTCCCTGAAGACCGCCAGGGCCCTCCGCCGGAAGCGCTGTCGTAACAGGTGTTTTGGTATGTGGTGCCTCAAAATTCGTTTTCTGGTTCTTTTTATAGTACTTTGTATTTAATTAACCCTTAAACCAAGCTGCATGCTCCTGCGAAGCCTGTGCATTGTTGCGCTTTTTTACCTGCCCCACCTGGCTGAAAGCCAGGTGTTTCAGCGGGGCGATTTTGCCATTGGGCCTATGTACCAGGTGCACATGCTGGGCAAAACCCGGTCTTTTGAAGCCGTTTATGGCATACAGGCCTCTTTCTTTATCCGCGACCATATTTCGCTGGATTACAGCCTGGGCTATACAACAGTGCCCCTTGCACCCAATTACTACAAGGTGTATGGCGGCGGCGTGCTGGGCGGCTACGGCATTATAATGGCGGCCAACTCCTACAATATCTCCACTGAGGCGTGGTGGGCCCTTACGGTGCTCAGCCTG
>DASPJH010000347.1:0-2380 GCA_035628715.1 Bacteroidia bacterium | reverse complement strand
AAGCTGCATTTTAGGAACCGGCAGCAACTCGTGCTACTTTGACGGCGATAAGATACAAGAACAGGTGCCCGCCCTGGGTTATGTGCTGGGCGATGAAGGCAGCGGGGCATACTTTGGCAAATGGCTGCTGGCGGCATTTCTTTATAAAAAACTGCCCGTATATATGGCTAATGACCTGCAGCAGGAATTTGGGCTGAACAAGCAGGTGATTTTCGAGAACGTATACCAGAAACCCCGGCCTAACCGCTATTTGGCAGGTTTTGCACGTTTTATAGATAAATACAAGGAAAACCCCACTGTAGCAGAGGTATTGCATAAAGGCATGGTGCACTTTTTAACCGAGCATGTGCTGTGCTTTCCAAATGCCCGCGAAGTGCCGGTTCATTTTGTAGGCTCTGTGGCCAGTAATTTTAACGTGGCCCTTGAAAGCGCCGCTAAAGAATGCGGGATAACCATTGGCAATATTGTACGCAAGCCCATAACCCGGCTAATGGAGTACCACGTGAAATATATCTTTGGCAAATAGATTATCAGGCGCCCTTAGGGGTGGCTTGGGTTGCTTTCCGGTGAGCTTTTATTTTCTTCACCTCTTTAAAAAACTCAGCAGCCCATAAAAAAGCTATGATAGGAAAAACCACATAGATCAACTTATTATACATCCATGCCTCCTCAAAGTCAAAATGGATCAGGTGCATGGTAGCGCGCGTCATTCCGCAGGCATAACATTCCATATCGGCCAGTATTACCGATAGGCACATCGGCCGGCCGTTATCAAAAAAAGTAGCGGGCAGTGCCAAAAGTACCAAAGGCACCAGCACTAACCCGCTAATTTTTAAATAAGAAATACTCTTATTAAAGGGTTTCGTCATAATCACCGTTCTTCGGTTTCAGGTCACCGGTGATGATCCTGATAAAGTCAATCAGTGTCCAGATACCGCAAAGACCTCCGGTTAACAACTGAACAATACCTTGCCAGGTGTAACCCAGGTAAAAGCGGTGGATACCAAGGTAACCTACAACGCCGCAAAGAATCAGGGCGATCAGTTGGCTTTTCTTTTTGCCGCCTTTTTTCTTCTTAGCAACTTCAGTTACAGCTTGTTTGGTTTCTTTTACATCGTTTTTAGCGGCAACTTCAATGCTGTTTTTAGCTACAGGAGCTGAAGCAGTAACAGTAGAGTTGTTAGCTTTGGTAGTAACGGTGCTGGCTACAACAGGTGCAGTTTCAATAACCGGGGTTTCAACAACAACAGTTTCGTTAACAATGGCAGCTTCTTCAATAGCTTCAGCAACAGCTACTTCTTCAGTAAGCTGAACTGATTTGCTTTTTCTTTCGTGTTTCTGAACGGTGGCTTTCTCATCTTTCTTCACCTTCTTCATGTGGCCATAACGGGCGTTAGAGCATGAGAATAAAACGGCTGATACTAATACCAGCAAAAAAATAGTTTTGATTTGTTTCATATTCTTTACAATAAGTTAGTTGGTTTTCGAATATAGAGTACTATAAATCATACTGCCAAATTTTTTTCGACAAATCTCTATTGCTGGCAGGCCTGTCACCACCAAGTCAGGACGGTTTAGGCTTGCAAAATCATTGTAATACAGCAAATTATTGAAAAGCTTTGGGGTCGGTTTGTTTCTTACATTTTTTAAAAAAAAGGGAAAGATTTTTTTGTGCGGGAGGGATCAAAAACTTGATGTTTAAACCTTAAAATCAAAGATTAACATCTATATTAGAGTTAATGCAGGTGTTTGTAAAATTTAAAATTATATCATATCTTTGCGCTAGCTTTTTTGAGAGGAAAGGGGGCGGTTGTCCCCTTTTTTATTGGTATATGGCCGACTTAACGAATACATTAAAAGGATATGCTGAAGAGTTTCTTACTGACGGTGAACACTTTTTGGTAGCCATTGAAAAAACCGGCAAAGCAGGGCAAAAGTACTCTTTAATAATAGACGGTGATCACGGTGCCTCTATTGATTACTGCGCCGCTTTAAGCAGGCATGTTTCAAGGAGGGTGGATGAAGAACTGGGTGATGACAGCACAACCCCTTTTACCTTTGATGTAGCTTCACCGGGAGTAGACCGGCCTCTGTTAATGGAACGGCAGTACCCCAAGCATATTGGCAGGGAGATAAAGTTTGGTACACCGGAAGGCCCCGTGAAAGGAAAGCTGCTGGCGGTAGAAAACGGGCAGATAACCGTAAACGCCGAAATAGTCGAAAAAGAGAAAAAGAAACCGCGCTACGAAGAGCGGACTTATAAAATAGAACTAATTAAAGAACCAAAGATTATAGTATCCTTTAAATAATAACAGATATGCACAGCCTCGGGTTAGTAGAATCGTTTTCAGAGTTTAAGGAATTTAAAAATATTGACCGC
>DASPJH010000346.1:0-3184 GCA_035628715.1 Bacteroidia bacterium | reverse complement strand
ATAATTTTGATACATACGATGCAAGTGGTACCGGAAAAAAACTACGACTTACCGGCGGCTTGCAAAATGCGCAGGCGTCGGCAACTTTTCCACTCAATACCTGGAATCAGGTGTTGGTTATACACTATAAAGATTCTACCCGTTTTTATCAGAATAGTGCGTACATAGGGAAAGAACTTCAGAAAAATATTTTGACAAATCCACTTACTGCAAGAATAGGGGGCAGCCACAGCACTACGAACTATTTTAATGGAAAAATAGACGAGGTTAGAGTATACAACCGAGCATTGTGTGATCTGGAAATTAAAATTGTATATGGAACTATTTTAACATTAGGGGTAAAAGCATCAACACCCAGCGTTTGTCTTAATACCGGAACTACAATTAATATAGTAAGCCCTCAGCCCTACATGCAGTACAGATTGCTTAGGGCCAGCGATAGTTCGCAAGTAGGTAGTATGCAAACGAGTCCCTGTTCAGATACATTACGATTTGCAACAGGTAACCTTACAACATCTCAATCATATATATTAAGAGCTACTGACCCAACTAATAATCAATCTATTTATTTGGATACTGTAATAGCTATAACTATAACGCCCTTATATAATGATACCATTGATACAATAGTATGTGGTTCAAACGGTGTTTTTTTTAATGGGCAAACCAGGTACAATCCTGGATATTACGTCGGAAATTTTAAATCAAAAGCAGGATGTGATAGCATAATTACTCTTCATTTAATTAAAGATGGCAGTATTGAATATAAGGATTCTTTATTTATATGTCGCGGCGATAGTGTTTTTTTACAAAACGCATACCGCAAAACGGCAAATACGTATTATGATACAATACCGAGACCCGGAAACTGCGACAGCATAAGAAAAGTACTGTTAAATATATATGCGCCGGTTGAGAAAGATACAGTTGATACAATTGTGTGTGGAAGTGTTTTTTTTGATGGCCAAAACAGATTTATCCCTGGCTATTATACCGGTAATTATTTATCAGAAACTGGTTGTGATAGTATTGTTGTTCTGCATATTATTAAAGGTACTGGAATTGTGTATGATGATTCTGTATTTATCTGTAATGGTGACAGCATGTTTCTACAGAAGGGATTCAGAAAAACGGCAGGAATATTTTACGATACTATCCAGCGTACTAATAACTGCGATAGCATAAGAAGAACAAACCTTAAGATCATCAGTTCTTTCCAGATACATAAAACATTTAATATCTGCTCTAATGATAGTGTACTTGTTAATGGAAAATATTTAAAAAATGCTGGATTTTACTACGATACGTTGACTAGTTCAGGCGGATGTGATAGTATAATCTCAACAGAGATAACGGTAAAACCCGCTAAGACGGCAAACCGCCAGGTAACAATTTGCGGCGGCGACAGCATAAAAATCAGCAGCAACTATTACAAAGCGGATGGCATTTATGATGATTCAGTTTTTGTAGCAAACTGCCTTGACTCAATAATATCCGTTCAGTTAAGCGTAGTCCTGTTTCAGCATGACACAGCTGTTATTGAATTATGTGAAGGTAATATATTTCAAGTGAATGGGAAACCGGTAGTCACTTCAGGTACTTATATTGACAGTTTAAAAAACCAACATGGCTGTGATAGCTTCATGACTTATTTTGTTAATATTAGTTCTTTTAAAACTACACCTTTGAATTTTGAATTCTGTTACCTCGACAGTATATCCTATAATGGTGCGTTTTATTCTAATGATACTACTTTTTACGATACTCTGAAAACATCGGGTGGATGCGACAGTATTGTAATAACCAGGCTCATTCCCGGTGGGTATGCACCTGCAATGCCTGATAGCGCTTTTTATTGTGAGAATAAAGTTGTTGCATTAAATGCTGGGGATGATTATACCTCTTACCTTTGGAACACCGGAAGCACTAGTAGTACCATTAATGCTGCAACGGACGGATTTTACTGGGTAATAGTAGAGGATTCTTTTAACTGTACTTTTACTGATAGTGTGAGTGTGATAGAACGCTGTGGTCCACGAATATTTATGCCGACTTCATTTACACCCAATGGAGATGGATTAAATGATTTTCTTTTATTAAATGCCGCCGATGTGGATAATATAACGTTCAAATTATTTGACCGTTGGGGCGAGTTGGTGTTTGAATCCAACAACCCGCATTTTAAATGGGATGCTACTTATAAAGGAGACGCACTACCTGGCGGCATATATATATGGACCTGCTCTTATAGCGGCCGCAACAATGAAGGCAGAACAATAAAAAAGACCGAAAACGGAACGTTACATTTAATCAGATAATTATGAAAAAATCATTTTTACTTTTATTTATTGCCTGCACATTTGTTGCGAAAGCTCAAACTAATATGGGAATTGTAGCTTATTACCCGTTTAATGGTAATGCTGATGACTCCAGCGGAAATGGCTTAAATGCATCCATCAACAAAGCAATACCAGCTGCTGACCGATATGGCAGGCCGAATCATGCATATAAATTTGTCGGAGACTCAAATACTTATATTTCAGTACCTCATGACACACTGCTAAACCTTACCGGTGATAAAACCATTTCCTTATGGTATAAAATTGACACGCTTCCTAATCAGCTCTTTCCCGCTCTAGTTCTTAAAGAAGGCGCTAATTTTTATTATACGACTTTTGCAATTCAGTTTAATGAAGAGGCAGGTTACCCTGCAAAAGACAGGTATAAGGTGGGTTTTTTCTTTGGTTCTAATAGTACAAACTATTTACTTTCTACTGACGAGAAATATAACGATACGGCTAATATTGATAAATGGATTCATATTGTGTCTACCTATTCACAATCAACTGGTTATTCTAAAATCTATTTTAACGGTGTACTGAGTGACTCATTGTATATCGGAAACAAGAACTCGGAAGTATCTACTCAGCCAATGCAGATAGGAAGGGGCACATCATTTGGAAACCATAATGGAAATTATTTTAAAGGTTACCTTGATGATATAAGATTATACGGCAGAACTCTCACTCCATCTGAAATTGATTCAATCTATGTTTCAAATGATACTGCTTTAAATGATACATCGCCCGTGCTAAATTTTAAAGAAACGAAACTGTTTGAAAACATTAATATTTATCCAAATCCGGCAAAAAATCAGATAACTGTTGCAAACCTGACCGTTGAT
>DASPJH010000345.1:0-2229 GCA_035628715.1 Bacteroidia bacterium | reverse complement strand
GCTGTATAGCAGCGGCAGCGACATGATACGCCTGCAATGCCCTTTTGTGGATACGCCGGAGGTGGAAGATATTACCGCTTATATTGGCAACCAGCGGGGCTACGGCAGCGCTTTCCTGCTGCCTGAAATACAGGAAGAAGGCGGAACCGGTGGCAACGAAGATTTTGACCCCAGCGAGCGAGACGCCATGTTTGAAGACGCAGCCCGCGTGGTGGTGCTGGCCCAGCAGGGCTCTACCTCTTTAATACAACGCAAGCTGAAACTGGGCTATAACCGTGCAGGCCGCCTGATTGACCAGCTGGAACATGCCGGTATTGTAGGCCCCTTTGAAGGCTCCAAAGCCCGCGAGGTGCTGATTCCCGATGAATACTCACTGGAACAGAAACTGAAGGAGATAGCGTAGGGGGTTAGATTTTCTTCTTATTTATTTTCTTCGCAAGTCCTTGGTACATAAAGCCTGGATAATGTTGCAAAGTGGCCGTTAAACGTAATTTATGAAAACAATTACCCCCCTTTTTTACCTGCATTAATTATTTATATACTTTTTCTTCGTAAGTATATTGGGCTAAAGATGCAGATGAAAACCTCTGCCATTTCTGAGCAGGAAGAGATTAAGCGAACTTTAAAACTATATCGTATGTATAGTTTTTTGGGATTTATTATATATTTTTTTATAGTGTACCTAATTTTAAAAGAGTAAGGAATTACTGTTGACCGTGACTGGAATTATCACCTTGTGAATAAATACGCTTTATAATCGTTTTCATGCCGCGGCCTGGTGTTTTCGCCACGCTATTCGACTTGGGAGGAAACCGTACCCACGGCGAAAAGTCATTACCGGTGCAACCCGACTATTAGGTAGGTGTCTTATTTCTCATGATGAATGTTTCTCACTACATTTTTAGTTAGACATACATTACATACTGTATAGATACAGGTAAATTGGTTTCATAATTTAATTAATCTTAAATCCAATAACTACATTAGCTATATACCGTTGAAAGTAAGGATGTTTCAGGTCGCGTAGTTCATTGTCCCCGGCCCAGCCGCCAACACGTGAAATAAAGGTGGTTTTAAACGATTTGGTGACAATATTATAACCTGCCTGAAGCTGCAGGAAAAAACGCCTGCGGCCGGGATTGTAATCAAAACATACCAGGGGTGTATGTATTATTCCGTAAGGACTGTTTGCGGTTTCTTTTATTTCGAAGGTTGACATGTCCATGCCTGCATCTTCGTTGTATTTCATATCAAACCGGCTGAAAGAAACTTCCCGGTGCGTAAAGGCTAAACCAAGCTTATACTCGCCTTCTTTTTTATTATTGAATATATAGTATAACGATGGTTGGAAGTAAAAAGTGGTGAATTTATTATTTACCGTATAGCTATTAGTATAAAATCCTCCTAATATAGCATAAGTACCATTATTAGCACCCCATCCGTTAGCAAATGCAATGCGAAAAATAAGTTCTTTTTCCGGTTTATTGGCGTAAATAAGTTAACTCCATATTCAGTTTGCCAAACCTTTCTGAAACCGATATATTGGCTGGCAGTCAGACTTAAAAATGGCAAAACTGCCACCGCTGCCTGTGCTTCAACATGGTCAAGCGATAGCCCTGCCTTCACCAGCCCATCCCATTGTTTGGTATGCATGGGCACATTGGGCATGGTAGGTATATAGCTGGCCGGCCCGCAGGAACCAAGGAGTGTAATAACTGTAAGCAGATAAATTGTTTTCATAGTTTGGTATATCAAAACTATTTATACAACCAACTATTACATTATTAAAAAATGCGACCGTATGAAAAGAGTTTTGCAAAATTTGCAACCCGTCAGTATGGCATGTTTGATGCTTATATAAATTAGTTTTTTTTATCCAAAGTAATTGTATAACAACAAGGTGTAATTATGAAAAAGTTTGCAGACATAATAAACAGCGATAAACCCGCATTGGTGGATTTTTCGGCTGAATGGTGCGGGCCCTGTAAAACGATGGCTCCCATACTGAAGGATGTAGCCGGTGAAATGGGCGACAAAGCCACTATTATTAAGGTGGATGTAGACCGTAATCCTGAAGCCGCAGCTGCCTACCGGGTGCAAAGCGTGCCCACGCTTATCCTGTTTAAAAACGGTGAGATTAAATGGCGTCAATCCGGTGTGGTATCCGCAAATTACCTGAAACAGGTAATTCAGCAAAACCTGTGAGCACGCTTAGCTTTCTTGCCTCTT
>DASPJH010000344.1:0-5241 GCA_035628715.1 Bacteroidia bacterium | reverse complement strand
AATATTGGTAAAGAAACCTATTCTACCCTGGGCGAACAGAAAAAAACCAACCATGCACTACAGGATATGCCCCGGGAGGAGTTTATAGCCAAACTGACGGATGGTATTGCCCCCGCGCCTGCTTATTTCTTTAAAGATGCTACCATGAACAGGGCCGGTTATGTGCCGGTAGAAGAAGTAATAACCAAAGGATTAACCCCGCTAACCGTTGAAAATTTTGAAACGGCAATGAATAACGGAGCTGTAGTTATAGACAGCCGCCTGCCTGCCAGCTTTGAGCTGGGCTTTATACCCAAGTCCATCAATGTAGGTATTGACGGGCAGTTTGCCATTTGGTCGGCCACCCTGGTGGATATTAAAGCGCCCGTATTGCTGATTTGCGATGAAGGCCGCGAAACGGAAGCCGCTACCCGCCTTGCCCGCACAGGGTTTGAAAACCTTGTGGGCCTTTTGAAAGGCGGATTTGATGCCTGGAGAAAGGCCGGTAAGGAAATAGATATGGTGGTATCAGTGGAGCCGGACGAGCTGGAAATGGACTACAAGCATGGTAAAATAACCGTGCTGGATATACGCAAGGAAGGTGAATACGACGACGGCCACGTGAAGGATGCCAAATGGATAACCCTGCAGGATTTGGAGAAAAACCTTGATAAACTGGATAAAGACGAGGATATTTATGTGCACTGTGCAGGAGGATACCGCTCTATGATGGGGGCCTCTATACTAAAAGCCAACGGGTTTGAGAGGGTGCGCAACGTTTACGGAGGGTACGGAAAAATAAAAGAAACCACTATACCGTTAGAAGTTAAGAAGGCCGCCACCCGATAATTTCTGCCATTGATAACCACCAGCAATAATTATAACCGTGTACTCAAATTTCCGGCAATTATTGTCCTGGTTCTTCTTTGTTCTAAGGCCAGCGGCCAGTACCGGTTGCTGGATTCCATAAAGTATTACGTTACTACCCAAAAGCCCACGCTGGTTGTAGGACTTGACGGACACAAGAGCTTTATCCGCGAAGCGCCTGTTACCATTGACGGTATCAGGGCCGGGCTGGATTTTGGCAACAAGGTGCGGCTGTTTTTGGGCGTATACTGGAGCCGCCATAAAGTGTCGCGCACCTATACGCAGCACATTTATACCCCCAACGAGCGGGTGGTTCGCCAGGAACTGTCCATGTTTTATATAGCCCCTACCATTGAATATGTGGTGTATAATTCTGACCGTTGGGAACTGGCTGTACCGGCAAGGATTGGTTTTGGCAAAGGCAACCGCAAACGGTATGATTATGCCACCGGCACGCTGATTGAAGAAGCCCGCCCGGGTTTTGTCCCGTTTGAATTCTCTTTCAGGGCTATGTACCGTATTACCGACTGGCTGAATGTAAGCGCAGGCCTGGGTTACCGGTATGCTATGTTTTCTTCATCAGTCAGTGATGATTTCAGCGCGCCGCATTATACCTACGGCATTGGTGTTTCTCCCATTAAAGTGCTGAAAAAGCTGGGGGTGCTGGAAGAAAGAAACGGTAAATTACAGCTGAAAGATTTGTAATTTGTCGCAGCTCATCACATATAAAAATTCCACCATTTCTTATACGGTTTACGGAAACGGGCCCGGGTATTTGCTGGCCTTTCACGGGTATGGCAAAACGGCTGAATCATTAAGTATTCTTGGATATAGATACGGTAAAAAATATACCGTTATCAGCATTGATATTTTCGGCCACGGCAATTCTGTTTGGAATGAAACCGGCCAGCCCTCTAAATCCGACTGGAAAAATTGTATAGAGTTAGTATTAGTACGTTTTAATATCCGGGATAAATTCTCAGTATTTGGGTACAGCATTGGGGGGCGCCCCGCGGTGCTTACCGCTTTTTTGTTTAAGGAAAAAGTTAACTTATTATGGCTGATGGCAGCCACAGGCATTGGTGGCGACGGATTTTATAATTTTACGGTTAATACCGGGGCAGGCCGGTCGTTGTTTAAATTATTTGTTAATAAACCGGGGTTTGCCATTAAACCAATTAAATTTTTAAATTCCTTTAAAATAATTCCTGATTCATTAATTGGTTTTGTTTTCCGGAAAATTGACACCGAAGAAAAACGTTCTCTCCTTTATCAGCGATGGATGCTGTTAAGGCATTTTGGCGTAAATAAAAAACAATTAAAAAAGGTATTAAATAGTCACGCGGTAAAAACCCTGCTGGTTTTTGGTAAAAAAGATACCGTTGTGAATTACAAAACCGCTGCCGGTTTTGTGAAAGGGCTTACTAATGGTAAGCTGTTATTGCCGGACACCGGCCACTATATTTTGACGGATGAGGTATTGGGAAGAGATTTGGTGGAGTTGTAGCAGCCCTCATCCCTAAATATTCCAGCCCTCTTCCCTCGCCGGTAAATCCCTTCTCCACGTGGTAAATCCCGCCCGGCCAGCCATTCGGACGGGGCCAACATTCTGTGTTGGTAAGAGGACTGGTTGCGGGGGTGAGGGAACAACCTATTACAGTTAATTCCAGTTTGTATTCATACATCTATATCCCTACTTTCGTAAAAACCAATACTGTTACTGTTTTATAGAAAATGAAAAAACTATACGTATTAGCCTTTGCCTTAGCTTTTATAGGCAGCGCCTGCAAGCAGGGCGGAAACAAATCAGCTGACAATTCAAATGCGCAAAACACCGGTACCTCTACCCAACAGCCTGCTCAGGCCACTGCGCGGGGCAACGATACGGTGTATACGGCACGCATTTCCACCTCCATGGGTGATATTGTGGTAAAGCTTTACAACGAAACGCCTATCCACCGGGATAACTTTATAAAGCTTGCCAACTCAGGTTTTTATACCGACCTGTTGTTTCACCGAGTTATTAAAGGGTTTATGATACAGGGCGGCGACCCTGATTCAAAAAATGCAGCGCCCGGGCAACAGCTGGGGGCAGGCGATGTAGGGTATACGTTACAGGCTGAGATTGACCCTAAATTTATACACAAAAGGGGCGCTTTGGCAGCAGCCCGCCAGGGAGACCAGATAAACCCCCAGCGCCGCAGTAGCGGTTGCCAGTTTTATATTGTGCACGGAAGTCCGCAGGATGTGCAAATGTTAAGGCAAATGGCCGCTCAGAAAGGGATGAGCTATTCAAACGAGCAGTTGGCCGAATATGCTGCAAAAGGCGGAACACCCCAGCTGGATATGGACTATACCGTATTTGGCGAGGTGGTGAACGGTATGGAAGTAGTGGACAAAATTGCTACAACGGCCACTGCGCCCGGCGACCGCCCCCTACAGGACATAAAGTTTTCAATAAAAATGGAAACACAGGTTCCCGCCAGCCAGGGAATGGATACTGTGAATCAGGATCATACCAAAACAGACCAGGGCACTGTGAAAGAAGAACCTGCTAAAAAAGGAAGCCGGTAAGGTAAATCCCAGGTCTAAATAAGTACAGTCGCTACAATCCTTTGAACAAAACAATTACAGCAACATTAAGATTTAACCCTTTATGAAAATAACCTTTAAAACGGCTGTTATACTCAGCCTTTTACCGTTTGTGTTTTATAATTGCAACAAACGCACAACTAAAAACAATACTAAAAAAGTGGAAAAAGAAATTAAAGCAGAGATTAAAACCGACTACGGCACGATAGTTATTAAGTTATATAACGAAACCCCACATCACCGCGACAGTTTTGTGAAGCTGGTGAAAGATGGGTTTTATACAGATTTGCTGTTTCACAGGGTAATACGCAATTTTATGATACAGGGGGGCGATCCTGAGTCTAAGAATGCACCGGCGGGTAAAATGCTGGGAGCCGGAGGTGTGGGCTATACCGTGCCTGCCGAGTTTGACAGCAGCCTGATACATAAAAAAGGCGCATTGGCTGCGGCCCGCCAGGGAGACCAGGTGAACCCGCAAAAACGCAGCAGCGGCTGCCAGTTTTACATTGTACAGGGGGAGGTGCAGGACAGCACCCGCCTGCAAATGATGGCCATGAGCCGTGGAATAAAATATACGCCCGAACAGATAAAAACATATACTGCCATTGGCGGAACTCCGTTTCTGGATATGCAGTATACGGTATTTGGCGAGGTGGTGAGCGGGCTGGACGTGATTGATAAAATTGCAGGAGTGCCCACCGCGCCAGGCGACAGGCCGCTGCAGGATGTGAAATTTACTATTACGCTTTTAAACGAATAAAGTTGCATGCTGCAACGATTGACAGGTATTATATTAACTTTTTGTGCAACCGTGCTGGTTGCAAAATCACAAACGGTGGTGAAAGGGCGGGTGCTGGACGGTGGAACGGGCGAGGCCATGCCTTATGTGAGCGTGGTGTTTAAGGGCACGTCAACGGGGATGACTACGGATTTTGACGGGTATTACTCCATCACCACCTTTGAGCCAGTAGACAGCATTACTGCTTCGTTTATGGGATACGGCCAGCAAACTAAACCGCTAAAAAGGGGGCAAACGCAAACCATTGATTTTCAGCTGCATGAAATAGTTTCAGAAGTGGCAGAAGTGGTGATTACCCCCGGTGAAAACCCGGCCAATAAAATCATTAAGGCAGCACAGGACAAAAAGGACGATAATGAATTCAAATCGCTTTCGGCCTATGAATACGAGAGTTTTACAAAAATCCAGCTGGCTATTGATAACCTGACGGATAAACTCAAAAATAAAAAAATGATGCAGCCCGTGATACCGCTGTTTGATACGGTTTCACATCTTTCAGAAACAGGTAAGCCTGTGTTACCGGTGTTTATATCCGAAAGCCTCTCCGATTATTACGTACTGATGAAGCCCTACCTCACCCGTGAATACATACGGGCCACCAAAGTAGTAGGCGTGGGCGTAACCGATGGCAGCCTTACCTCGCAAATAATCGGCTCCAGCTTTCAGCAGTATAACTTTTATGATAACTGGGTAAATATCCTTGATAAAAACTTTGTGTCGCCTATTGCCGGCTCGGCGCTGATGTATTACGTGTTTACCCTGCGGGACACCATTGAAATTGATGGCAAACCCTGTTACGAGCTGCAGGTAAACCCCAAACGGGCAGGCGACCTTGCCTTTACTGGTAAAATATGGATTGAAGACGGCTCGTTTGCCCTTAAACGGGTAATACTGGAAATAGGCAGCAAGGCCAACCTGAACTTTATTGACAAGCTGAAAATTCAGCAGGAGCTTACACAAACCACTGCCGGACCGTGGCTTCCCTCAAAAACAAGGGTATTGAT
>DASPJH010000343.1:0-2575 GCA_035628715.1 Bacteroidia bacterium | reverse complement strand
AGCAACATGTGCATCAACAGCTGCTTTTACTTTAGCTTTCTCAGAGGGAACATTCACAGAACCTCCCGGACGGTCTAACTGAGCTACACCATTAGCAGTAAAGGTAGGGTAACCGGTAACGCCCCAGGCATTATCTTCTTCGGTAGCTGTTTGAGTGATAAACAGCTCGGCAACAAAGTTTTCGCTGAATGCGGCAACAAAAGCAGCGTTGCTGCTGTTGGTACTCATAATTTCATCAAATGCAGCCCATCCCCAGCTTCCGCAGGGGCCGCAAAGGCTACCGGTGTGCTTTTGCACCAGGGCAAGATTTTTTTGGGGAACTGTAATGTTGGCTCCGGGTTCAATTCCGTCTCCTTTGTTTTCTTCTTTCTTACATGAAGAAACGGCCAGGATTACAGCCAGGAATAATGTGAGTAGAGATAACTTTTTCATAATAGAGGTTAATGTTTTGTGATGTTTGGATTTAAGACTGCGATTTAAAGCTTTGTGTTGAATATTTAATACTTTTTTTACTCTGTATACAAAAAAATGGCTTTTGTAATCAAAGTATTAACAAATGTACTTAATAATCTATCTAAAAAAGCAAGTAAGCTGAAAAAATTAACAGATTGATGCTTAACCGGTTTGATACGTTAATACCGATTTAAATCTACCAACTGTGTATACCAAAGTTTTACCCGCTGGGTTGCAAATTATAATATGCTAAAAACAATTTTAGCGCATTTGCGCCTAATCTTGTATGTTTATAGCGTTTAAGTTGTTAAACCATAAAGCGTTTAATTGATGAGAGTAAGCATCGCGGTAATATTAGTTGCAGCCGGGCTTTTTACAGCCCGGGCACAGGCAGTTCAGCAGGTATTTTTTGATGAAACGGCTTATGATGAGCGGTACCATAAAAGTAAGCTGGTGGTGCCGTTGTTCCGATATGTTTCCAGTGAAATAGAAGAGTATGAGCAGTTTGGCATAGAGAACAAAAAGGGCCCGGATAAATTTACCCTGAAAAAACTACCCGATATGACGGGCTGCAGCGATACAGCATACGGGTTTATTTACTATTCAGGCTCCCCTTCAACCATCAACCGGGGCTATATTACCATATTAGTTGGTAACTACAGGCGCGGTACCAAACCAGCCATAATCTATACAGATGCCAACAACAACCTGGACTTTACTGATGACGGTATCCCGGATACTATAGACCTTTTTACCCATACTAAAGATATTAAAATAAAAAATCCTGCTGCCGAAGGCGCCTTTTATATAGTGAGACTAAGCCGGTATACCATGGCAAAAGACCTGAAGTACCAGGATATGCTGGACGATTATTACCGCAAAAACCAGGGTAGCAAAGAGTTTGTAGGAAGTTATTACAGCTTTAAAGAAAACAGGGTGAATATGAAAGGCGCAACCTATAAAGGTGAAACTGATACCTTTAGAATTGCCCTGTACGACGGTAATTACGACGGCCTGTATACTAATGCTGAATTTGACCGGGTAATGTTGGCTAAGGCGGGTGACTCGATATTCCTGGATGATTTCAGATTTAATTTTCAGGACGACCTGAAAAACGCCGAATTTGAGTGGAATTATAAAGTTTACCGCATTACTGAAATAGACCCGTCAGGAAGGTTTATTAAGTTTTACTGGGATAAAAATGCGGTATCAAAACGGGCAGTACAGGTAGGCAAAAAGCTGCCGAAGTTTGAGTTTTACCTGGAGGATTCAAAAACTACAAAAAAAATACGGAAATACCGCAAAAAGGGACTGTATGTTTATTTTTATAATTTAGACAGTCCCACTTTTGAGCAGGATACTGCCATACTGCACCGGATACAAACCCGGTTTGGAAACTGCATCAATGTGCTTACCCTTAATTATGGTGATTACTACAAAACGGTTTCGATACTAAAAACCCGTGATAAGGTGCCCTATATAACCGGCCTCAGCACCCGCAAAATCAACCGCCTGTTTACTATTGAAAAGCTGCCTGCAGGTTTTCTTTGCCGCAAAAAACTCAGGGTGTCACATATTAATATTACTCCTGCACAGGTATTGGAGTTGCTGGAAAAGGAAAGCAGAAAAGAATAAATATGCTGGCTGGCAGGGAGAAGCCTTTACTCCAACAATTAAATCCATTCGCTCATCGTAAATCCCTACTTTTGCGGCTTGGATTTTGTAATATAGCACCCTTTAAAAACAACATATTAAGTAGTGGATATTTTGATAAAGGCCGGCCAACTGATTCTTTCGCTGGCCATTCTGGTTACCTTGCATGAGTTGGGTCATTTTCTTGCAGCCCGTGCATTTGGTATTAAAGTAGA
The DNA here is from genome assembly GCA_035628715.1 of Bacteroidia bacterium. GTDB lineage: Bacteria > Bacteroidota > Bacteroidia > UBA8524 > UBA8524 > SB11. The sequence continues at coordinate 254 of DASPJH010000343.1, read as the reverse complement.
AAAATTTTACCTGTTTTTTGATGCCTGGGGAGTTAAACTGTTCAGCTTTAAAAGAGGCGATACAGAATATGGTATAGGGTGGCTGCCACTGGGCGGATATGTAAAAATTGCCGGTATGATTGACGAATCGCTGGATACCAGCCAGCTGAAAAGCGAGCCGCAGCCTTGGGAATTCCGCTCTAAACCGGCCTGGCAGCGACTGATAGTAATGATTGGCGGTGTTACTGTAAACGCTATTTTAGGTGTCCTAATAT
>DASPJH010000342.1:0-2122 GCA_035628715.1 Bacteroidia bacterium | reverse complement strand
ATGCAGGGGGCGGAGATAACGTGTGGGTGATGGATGCCGACGGCAAAAACGCCGCGCAGGTAACCAAAGAGGATTTCCGGCTGCTGAACAACCCCGTATGGACGCCCGATGGTCAGTATATCATAGCCCGCAAGCATTTTACCTCTACGCGCTCTTTGGGCGCCGGAGAGATGTGGATGTACCACGTTACCGGCGGCAGCGGCATACAACTAACCAAGCGTAAAAATGATCAGCAGGACGTAAACGAGCCTTCTGTTTCGCCTGACGGCCGCTACCTGTACTTTAGCGAGGATATGTATCCGGGCGGGTATTTCCAGTATAATAAAGACCCTAACAGCCAGATATATGTAATCCGCCGCTACGACCGTGAAAAAGGCGAATTAAAAGATTTTATCAGCGGTCCCGGCGGGGCTTTCCGCCCGCAAGTCAGCCGCGATGGCAACATGCTGGCCTTTGTGCGCCGTGTAAGAGAAAAATCAGTGTTGTATATACACGATATTGCAACTGGCCGCCAGTACCCGGTGTACGACAGCCTGAGCAAGGACCAGCAGGAGGCCTGGGCTATTTTTGGAGTATATACCGGCTTTAACTGGATGCCCGATAATAAACATATAGTTATATGGGCAGGCGGAAAAATCAGGAACATTGATATAACCACGCAAAAATCGGTAGAAATTCCATTTACGGCCACTGCCACTCACCGTATTTACGATGCGGTGAGGTTTAAGCAGGAAGTGAGTCCTGAAGCCTTTGATGCCAAAATGATACGCCACGCGGTAACCTCGCCGGATAATAAATTATTGGTGTTTTCAGCTGTAGGATATTTATGGAAGAAGGAATTACCCAACGGGACACCTGTGCGGCTGACGAAACAAACCGAAACATTTGAATTTGAGCCGTCTTTCTCCCCCGATAACAAAAAATTAATTTACGTTACCTGGCACGATACCGCCATGGGAGCCATTATGGAATTGGATATTAAATCGGGTAAAATCAAAAAAATATCTTCAGAAAAAGGCATATTCAGAAATCCCTCCTATTCTCCTGATGGCAAAAAAATAGTATACCGCAAAGAGCATGGAAACGATCACCAGGGCTTTACCTATTGTGAAAATACCGGCATTTACACCGCTGATGCCAATGGAAAAAATGCGCAGCTGGTTACTGAAAACGGTAACCGCCCGGCATTTAATAAAGATGGTAAATTCATTTATTATCAATCGGGCAAAAAATATTTTATAACCGACCTTTCCGGAAATAAAACTAAAGAGTTGTTTACGTCGGAATACGGGAAACAGTTTACGCCCAGTCCGGACGGCAAATGGATTGCATGGAGCGACCTGCATAAGGTATATGTAATACCCGTGCCGATGAGCGGTAAAACCTTTGAGCTGAACCGTACTACTTCAGCAGTACCGGTTTCGCAAGTGGCAAGGGACGCGGGTATTAACCTGCACTGGAGCGGTGACAGCAAAAAACTGCATTATACATTGGGCGATGAGTATTTTACGGTAGAATTAAAAAATCGTTTCAAATTTGTGGAAGGAGCGCCGGATAGCCTTCCCACTATTGATAGCACCGGGTTAAAAATCGGGCTGGAATTGAAATCGGATAAGCCCGCGGGCAGCATTTTATTTACCAATGCACGCATTATAACCGCTGATGATGAGAACCACGTAATTGAAAACGGTTTTATTTTAATTAAAGAAAACCAGATTGCCGACATGGGCCCGATGGAAGACCAATGGAAAACCAACCCTAAGGCCGATAAAACCATTGATTTGGCAGGCAAAACCATTATGCCCGGCTTGGTGGATGTGCATGCGCATTTGGGCACCTTCCGCGAGGGGCTGCACCCGCAAAAACACTGGCCGTATTATGCCAGCCTGGCCTATGGCATCACTACCACGCACGACCCCAGCAGCAATACCGAAATGGTATTTACACAAAGCGAAATGGTGAAGTATGGCAGTATGGTAGGTCCCAGGGTATATTCTACGGGAACCATTTTGTACGGAGCCGATGGGGATTTTAAAGCGGTTATAAATAACCTGGACGATGCCAGATCGGCCATACGCAGGACGAGGGCATTCGGGGCATTTTCAGTAAAAAGTTATAACCA
>DASPJH010000341.1:0-4625 GCA_035628715.1 Bacteroidia bacterium | reverse complement strand
GACAAAGAATTGCTGACCCAACCCGCGTTTTAAAAGTTGATGTCACTAGTGCTGCAATAGGTTTGGCCTGTTAGCCCGGCTAAAGTCGAGAGTTACTGAATCAGGGTTCCGGCTTTAGTACCACCTCAAAGCCTCTTCAGTAACCCGGGTTTCAACCGGGGGGCATAACAAACCCACGTTATACCTCTATTCTCTACCGCCCTTCGAGTATTCTTCCGGCTATCAATGTGACAAAGAATTGCTGACCCAACCCGCGTTTTAAAAGTTGATGTCACTAGTGCTGCAACAGTTCAGCCTGTTTGCCCTACTAAAGTCGAGAGTTACTGAATCAGGGTTCCGGCTTTAGTACCACCTCTCAAACCTTTTCAGTAACCCCAGGCTTCAACCAGGGGTATAACAAACCCACGCTATACTTCTATTCTCTGCCACATTTCGGGTATTCTTACGGCTATCAATGTGACAAAGAATTGCTGACCCAGCCCACGTTTTAAAAGTTGATGTCACTAGTGCTGCAACAGTTCAGCCTGTTTGCCCTACTAACGTCGGGTTTACTGAATCAGGGTTCCGGCTTTAGTACCACCTCAAAGCCTCTTTCAGTAACCCGGGTTTCAACCGGGGGGGGCATAACAAACCACGTCATACCACAATTCTCTGCCGCACTTCGAGCGTTCCTCCTGCCTCAATGTGACAAAGAATTGCTGACCCAACCCGCGTTTTAAAAGTTGATGTCACTAGTGCTGCAACAGTTCAGCCTGTTTGCCCTACTAACGTCGGGTTTACTGAATCAGGGTTCCGGCTTTAGTACCACCTCAAAGCCTCTTCAGTAACCCGGGTTTCAACCGGGGGGCATAACAAACCACGTTATACCGCAATTCTCTGCCGCACTTTGAGCGTTCCTCCGGCCTCAATGTGACAAAGAATTGCTGACCCAACCCACGTTTTAAAAGTTGATGCCACTAGTGCTGCAACAGTTCAGCCTGTTTGCCCTACTAACGTCGGGGTCACTGAATCAGGATTCCGGCTTCAGTGCCACCGCTCAAAGCCTCTTCAGTAACCCAGGTTTCAACCGGGGGGGCATAACAAACCACGTGATTACCCTCAATTCTTTGTCACGCTTCGAGTATTCTTTCCGCCATACTAAGGCTTTCACCATACCCGACAGAAACCTGACTTTAACCTGAACATGAACCCGTATACTCTTGTTACGATGTTACGACTGTTACGGTGTTACGACCCCGCCCGGATCATCCCGGCGAGCAGAAAAGTGGACAATTTCTCAAAGAACTACTTCTGCAAAATAGTAATAGGAAAATCTACGTTTTGTTACTATTTTTTTGCTTAAAATGAAAACTGCTTTGGTTTTTGGCGCTACCGGTCAAACCGGGGCATTGCTTACGGACGAGCTGCTGAAAAGTCCGTTGTATAATGAAGTGAAGATATTTGTGCGCAAACCTTCGGGAAAAATGCATCCTAAGCTTCGTGAGCTGGTAAACCCATTGAAAGACCCTGAATACCTTAAAAACGAAATTAAAGGCGACGACGTGTTTTGCTGTATTGGTACCACAATAAGAAAGGCTGGCACAAAAGCAATTTTCAGACAGGTAGATTATGAGCTGCCTGTTTCTATTGCACGGATAGCTCAGCAAAACGGGATTAACAGCATTATAACCGTTTCAGCAATGGGAGCAAATGTGCGGAGCAATAACTTTTACCTGCGTACCAAAGGAGAAATGGAACATGCTGTGGCGGGCTTTGGTATTGAAAATACGGTTTTTGTGCGGCCTTCCTTATTATTGGGAAAGCGCGATGAGCACCGTACCGGAGAGCTGATTGGAAAGTGGGTAATGCTACTGCTGAACCCGCTGTTTATTGGCAGGCTGAAACGTTACAAGGCCATACCATCGTCTGTTGTGGCAAAAGCTATGATACATGCAGCCAACGACGGCAAAACCGGTACCCGGTTTATTGAAAACGAAGAATTAGTAACGCCCGGAAAATAACCCGGCCCTTCCTTCTTCACTCTGACTGGTAATACACTGTATTGCCACCCATTGTAACAGGATACAAAAATCATTACTGTTGGGGAACCTTTCTGCCAGTGGCAATACTGATTAGCGCTTGTTCGCCAACCAGAGGGAATGAAAATCAATTTTGAAGTTTAATATCAGTTCTTTACAATTTTTACTGTATTACTTCCGCAATTAACGAAATAAATACCAGGAGTTATATCTGCCATATTTACAGCAATATTTTTATTGCCCGGCTCAAAATTACAGGCAGTAATAGTTTTTACTATCTTTCCGGTAATATCCGTTAAGGTAAACACAAAACTGCCGCCGGTTACTAGTTCAAAATCAATTGTAAGGGTATTCGTTACGGGGTTAGGATAAGCATTTATTACAAAATCCGGAGCAATGGTTTTTGCTACACCAGTTGACGAGCTTTTATTGAAGATGTATCGGTATGCAGGGGTTTGTTCCCATGTGTTTTCGGTGAGATTTAGATAGGAATATGACGTATCATAATTGCCGTTGGGTAATGGCTTTAATACAATACTATCCCTGTTGGAAAATGCATTTGATACATATGTTTTATAAACCATTTGTGTTAGTTGGCCCTGTATATCAAAGTTTTGCAGATACAATGCTGTCGGAGTTACTTTTTGTAATATAGGTGAATACATAGCCAACTGATGTGATGTGAGTTGCCCATTGGAATTGTATGAATAATCTCTTATCTCAAATTGAGTCATTGTACCAAAATTTAAATAAATTGTGTTTTTTGTAAGAAGACCCAGCGTATTATATTCATACAAGTTATAGAGTACTGTATCACCAAATCTGTCTATAACCGAGCTTTTTATGCAACGGTTATTTATATCATATTCATAATTTGTATTTTGCTTCCCGGCAGAGCCTACCGTAATTAAAGAATCGCGTATACGTTTCCCGGTGGTATCGTATAAATAAAACTCTTCATACAGTGGCGTGTATACAGAGCTTGTTGTATTACGTTCCGTTGCGGTGGTTTTTTCCAGTTTTGGTCCGGTATACGTAAACGCAACTTTTGTTTCTTTGTACCCATTTGATACACGGCTTGTTTTTGACACTTCAGTTATGCGGTTATTATTATCCTTTACAAATACTTGCTCTACATCAAAAATAGTATCCCACTCCGCTGTAAAAACATAATATTTATACCGCTTTAGCTGGAGAAAGCGACTATCGGTATTTTTAGTGCTGATATCAATAGAATAATCCTGCCATGCATTATTTCTATACTCTTGCACAATCCAACCGTCGGTTTTAACACGAAACAAATCAAAATAGGCATAGGGTGTGGTAACCACCGGTGCAACAATCTTTACATCAGCCGCAATTTTGTCTTGCGTTTTGGCAGCAAGAGGAACCAGTATTAATATCAGGATAAACTGAAGTGTTTTTTGCATTATAGTTTTTAAGTTATTGTGTATTCTTAAGCAAATTTACATTTAAATGATGAAAAAAATACAAGGGAAACAGAGTTGATATTGCTGATAGAAAGGTGGTTAAGAATACAAAATAACTTATGTCTGACAAAGCTTTTAATTAAAGGGGTTACCATTTTCTTAGCCGGTTAAATTTCATAACTGTTAGCATTAACTGTTGCTTAAATTAATGTATAGCGGTATTTTATTATGCAATTAGCTTGTTTGAGAACCAGTAAAATAATCCTCAGGTATGCTTCACGCCCTTCTGTAATTGCCCAGGTTATTTAGCAACTCCATCAGAGGTATGCGAAACCGTTTTATAACCGGTTTCTTCGTAATTCAACGGATTAATGTAATAACCCCACGGGCGGTTTTTTTACCGCTTTTTGCGCCAACTATTTCAGCCAGGTAAACATAGGCGTTTCCGGGACATACCATATCGCCAAACCTGCCGTCCCAGGCGGGTGAAATACCGCTGCCATTAAATACCCGTTCGCCCCACCGGTTAAATACCTGTAAATTTATATGGCTGATATTTTCACCGGTAATGGCAAAGGTATCATTCAGCCCGTCGCCGTTGGGTGAAAATGCATTGGGAATAAAAAAATCAAGTTTACAATCTTTACCGGTTACAGTATATTTAACAGTATCGGTAAAACAGCTATTGTTTACCACTACAAAATAGTTGCCGGGCAATGCCGCAATAAATTTACCGGTAGCACCGGTACTCCACAGGTAGTTAAAACCGGGGTTACCGGCATCCAGCACTATTTCTTCATCCAGGCAAATAAAAGAATCAATATTTTTTAATTCCGGCTTTTTAATAACCGATACTTTTATTGAGTCTGTGCCGGTACAGCCGTTGGTATCCGATACCTGCAAATAATAAATAATTTCATTTTCAGGAAAAACCCTTGGGTTGGGAAGATCGGGACTGTTTTTAAAATTTACCGGCGACCAACTATAGTCCACTCCTCCCCTGCCCTCCAGCCGTATGGTATCGTCCTGGCAGATAGTGGTATCGCGTCCCGCATCAGCTATGGGTAAAGGCCATACACGTATATACGCCTGGGTAGTATCAGCATTAATACTGTTAGAAGCAACTAACCGTATCCTGTGGAAACCGGGGGTAGTAAAACACACCTGCGGCGGGTTT
>DASPJH010000340.1:0-5859 GCA_035628715.1 Bacteroidia bacterium | reverse complement strand
CGGTAAACATTTAGGGTAGCTACCTGGCGAAAGTCCCCTTCAGGGAATTTAGGGGTTTTGTCTGAACTAAAGATGTATAAGGATAAAATGGATTTAGGACTAAAGTGGATTTGTAAAGTTGCTGGTAGAGGTTCAAAATTTTGAACCCTCACTAGGGGTGTTACGGCTGGAAGGATTGCTGCTATTGGGGTTGCGGCAAGGCCGTAACAGCGTAACACGCGTAACAAAATGTCTGAACCAGGTGGTGTTTTTCCGGCGGATATAAAATCCGCCTCTATTCATACCTCCGGACAGGCGGCAGGCAGGAAGGATCGCATTACATCTTAAAAATCTTAGGTCAGGCAAAAAGACCACGCCGGGTCAATAAATAAAATTTTGTTGTGAACAATCGCTATAAGCTGATTATAAGACTGGTAAAGTATATGTAAACATTCAATTAACAATCGGGTAACAATAGTTTCCAAATGGTGTACAAACTTTATGTATTAAATATCATATAGGTGAACAAAGGCCGTTAGATAAATTATAAGTTGGTTTGCGCTGATGCAGGCTGGCACAGTATCTTCGCTCCCCCTTTTTTAGAAAATTAACCTTTTATGGCAAAGCTAACCGCTACTAACCGCAGGAATACTACTAAACGACTTGGAAATGATGAGTTAATGCCGGCTGGCAAAATTCCACCCCAGGCAACCGACCTTGAGGAAGCCGTGTTGGGTGCCATGATGCTTGAAAAGAACGCTTACACCGCCGTTCTGGAAATTTTAAAACCCGAAGCCTTTTACCAGCCCCACCACCAAGCCATTTTTATGGTTTGCAAAGACCTGTTTGAAAAGGGAGAACCAATTGATATTTTGACCGTTACGGCGGAGCTGCGCAAAACCGGACAGCTGGAGGCCGTGGGTGGAGCCTTTTATATTACCCAGCTTACCAGCAGGGTGTCATCAGCGGCCAACGTGGAATACCACGCAAGGATTATTTCCGAAAAGCATATTCAAAGGGAATTGATTCGTATAGGTACAGAAATTACCACGGAAGCCTTTGACGATGGCGCCGATGCGCTAAGCCTGCTGGATACCGCCCAGCAAAAGATATTTGAGGTGAGCGAAGGCACTATCAGCAAAGACGTTGAAAAGATTGACGACCTGCTGAAAAAAGCCATCAAAAACCTGGAAGCAATTAAAGACCATGAAAATAAACTGACCGGTATCCCGTCAGGTTTTGTGGAACTGGACAGGGAAACCAGCGGCTGGCAGAAGTCGGACCTTATTATATTAGCTGCCCGTCCCGGTATGGGTAAAACGGCGTTTGCCCTTTCGGTGGCCCGTAACGCCGCCGTTGATTTTGCCAAGTCTATCGCCGTATTTTCGCTGGAAATGAGTGGCGAACAGCTGGTTACCCGTTTGATAAGCGGCGAAACCGAGATTATCAGCCAGAAAATGCGTAACGGTAACCTTACCGCCCAGGAATGGGAACGCCTTAATAATAAGATAGGCAGGCTGGCCGACGCTAAGATATTCATTGACGATACGCCGGGTATTTCGGTATTTGAGCTGAAAGCCAAGTGCCGCCGGTTGAAAGCCCAGCAGGGAATAGATATGATCATCATAGATTACCTGCAGCTGATGCGCGGCGAGGATACCAAAGGCGGTAACCGTGAACAGGAAATTGGTTATATATCCCGCTCGCTGAAGGGACTGGCGAAGGAGCTGCACGTGCCTGTTATAGCCCTGGCCCAGTTAAGTCGTGCGGTGGAAACACGCGGAGGTAACAAAAAACCAATGCTGAGCGATTTGAGGGAATCGGGCTCTATTGAACAGGATGCGGATATGGTAATGTTTTTGTATCGTCCTGAATATTACCAAATTACGGAGTTTGAAGACGGTATGCCTACCCAGGGACTTGCCGAGGTGATGCTGGCCAAGCACAGGCACGGCGCCATTGGCGATTTCAGGGTACGCTTCCAGGGCGAGTTTGCCAAGTTTGCCGATATGGACAGCATGGGCATGCCTATGGGCGGCGGGGGCGACTTCAGCTTCAGCGAAGATCCGGGGGTGAGGTCTATTACCTTACAGTCGAAGATGAACAGCGATGATTTTGATGATATGCCGCCGTTTTAATGGTAATTAAGCCGAATGATTTTGATTGTAATTGGTGTTTCCCCTTTGCACATTCACCAAAAATCCTATCTTCGCACCCGTTTAAAAACTTATTAACTATAAACAGGTAGCATGAAAAAACTTGCTGTTGTAGCCCTTGCAGCTCTAGCCTTTAGCGCTTGTCATTTCGGTAAAGATGAAGCCTCGTCGTCAGTGGAGCGTAATAAAAAATATAAAGAGGCCACTAAAGAAACCGGCCCGGAAATCAACCCTGATTACATTAAGGGCGGTGCAAAACCTGCCGCTGACACTGCGACTAAAACCGCTGATACAGCTGCTTCGGCTGCTACCCAGACTCCATCGAATTAATTTTTATGGAAGAACTGTTAGTACCCTCTTCGTCCTCAAAAGAAGAGAAGTATGCAGCCCTGCTTCCCCAAATTGAGTCGCTGGTTGGTGATGAGCCTGACTTAACCGCCAACCTTGCCAATATTTCTGCGGCCCTGCACCAAACCTTTGGTTTTTGGTGGGTGGGCTTTTACCTTGTTAAAGATAATCAGCTTGTACTAGGCCCTTTCCAAGGGCCAATAGCGTGCACCCGTATTGCCTACGGCAAGGGGGTTTGCGGTACCGCCTGGCAAAAGGCGGAAATCCTTTTAGTACCTAATGTGGATGAGTTCCCCGGCCATATCGCCTGCAGCTCTGATTCAAAGTCCGAAATTGTGGTGCCCATCATAAAGAACAATTCTGTAGTTGCCGTTCTGGATGTGGACAGCGAGCACCTTGCTCATTTTGATGAAACCGACCGTCGGTTCTTGCAGCAGGTGGCAACTATCGCCGCTTCCAAATTTTAGACCTTCTTTTACTGCTGTATAGCTAAATTGTTATATTGCCAACTGATGAACAGCTGTTTGGCTTAAATCCGTTCGGGAATCCTCTGCAATAAAACAACAGATTCCCGCCTGAAGCGGAACGGGGACAGACAGCCGTTAAACCTCGTAAACCTGACTATACACCCCTGATGGAGAATAACAGAAACGTTTCCATGCTCGTAATTGTGGCCGCCATGGGCTACTTTGTTGATATTTACGATTTAAGCCTTTTTGGTATCGTGCGCATTCCCAGTCTGGAAGAGATGGGGCTGAGCGGCGATGAGTTGGAAGAAAAGGGCAAGCTGCTCATCAATATGCAAATGATGGGCATGCTGGTGGGCGGTATACTGTTTGGCATACTGGGCGATACGCTGGGTCGGGTAAAAGTGCTGTTTGGCTCTATTATTATGTACTCGCTGGCCAATATTGCCAACGGGTTTGTGTACGACATTACCTCTTACGCCATTATACGCTTTATTGCCGGGGTGGGCCTTAGCGGTGAGCTGGGCGCAGGCATTACGCTTATATCAGAAACCATGCACCGCGAAAAGCGCGGCTACGGCACCATGGTAATAGTGGTGGTAGGGGCTTTGGGTGCTGTGGTGGCTGCAATGGTGGGGGATACCTTTAACTGGCGCACGGCCTATTTTGTAGGCGGCGGACTGGGGTTGCTGCTACTGGCGCTCAGGGTGGGCACTTTTGAGTCGGGCATGTTTAAAAACCTGAAACAAACTACTGTAAAGCGCGGCGATTTCCTGTCATTGTTTACCAACGGCAAGCGGCTGCGCAAGTATCTTGCCTGTATACTTATAGGCATACCGATATGGTATGCTGTGGGAGTACTGGTATATCTTTCGCCTGAGTTTTCACGCGTGCTGGATGTGCACGGAACGGTAAAGGCCGGCACCGCTATAATGTACTGTTATATCGGTCTCTCCTTCGGCGATTTGCTCAGCGGCCTGCTTAGCCAGCTGCTGCGCAGCCGTAAAAAGGTGATACTGTTTTTCCTGGTAGCCACCATAGCGGTTACCCTTATGTTCCTCTACAATACCGGTATATCATTAGAAATGTTCTATTTCCAGTGTTTCCTTATTGGTACCTGCACAGGCTACTGGGCGTTGTTTGTAACCGTTGCCAGCGAGCAGTTTGGCACCAACCTGCGCAGCACGGTTACCACTACCGTTCCCAATTTTGTGCGGGGTTCACTGGTGCTGGTCAACCTTGTTTATAGCTACCTTAAAGGATATAGTGCCATCGGTATTATATACAGCGCGCTTATTGTGGGCGTGGTATGCACCGCAGCCGCCTTTTTAGCCACCCTGAGCGTTGAGGAATCGTTTTCTAAGGACCTGGATTATGTGGAGGAAGGGTGATGAAAGACATAATTCTTGAAAAATTAGCCGGAATTGAAAAGGATAATAATGTAAAAATCCTGTACGCCTGTGAATCGGGAAGCCGTGCATGGGGGTTTGCCTCGCCGGATAGTGACTACGATGTGCGGTTTATTTATATCCGTACACCCGAATATTATTTATCTATTGACGACCCTTCGGATATTATTGATCTGCCGGTGAACGAAGTGCTGGACATTAGCGGCTGGGATATACGTAAAGCCCTGAAACTATTCCGTAAATCCAATCCCCCTCTTTTGGAATGGCTTCAATCACCCGTTGTTTATAGAAGACACGAAAGGTTTCACAACGAAATGTCAATGCTCGCCACTGAATACTTCCTGCCCAGAGCCTGTTATAACCATTACCTGAATATGGCTGTTAATGCTTTTGAGGGCGACCTGTCTGGCGAACTGGTTAAAATTAAAAAATACTTTTATGCATTGCGGCCAATACTTGCATGCCTGTGGACTATTAACAAGGCTACCCTGCCTCCAATGGAATTTGAAAAACTAAGGGTAATAATAACCGATGCTTTTATTCAACAACAAATTGATGCATTGGTGGCTCGTAAGGCGCAAGCAAATGAAAAGCAAGCCATAAGCTCAATACAGCCATTGCAGGACTTTTTAGCAGAAACTATTGAATACTGCCGCAGGAACGAAGACAAAACACAAGTGAAAAAAAACGAAAGCGACGTTTTAAATTATCTGTTCAGAAAATACCTTGATGCAAGTTGGGAATTATAATATTGAACAAGACTCACTAATCCTGCATGCTATTAGTGGCAGCCGTGCGTACGGCCTGGATACCTTACAATCAGACACGGATTATAAAGGTATTTTTATTATTCCTAAAAAAAAGTTTTACGGCCTTGAAACAATTGAGCAGGTTAGCAATGAAACCAACGATATTGTTTTTTATGAGCTAAAACGTTTTTTTGAGCTGTTGCTGAAAAATAACCCAAATATTATTGAACTACTTGCTACGCCGGCGGATTGTATTATTTATAAACACCCGTTGCTCGAATTAATTCGCCCTGATCAGTTTCTTTCAAAGCTTTGCCGTCAAACCTTTGTACTGTACGCTGAGTCACAGGTCAAAAAGGCCAAAGGACTGAATAAAAAAATTGTAAACCCAATAAATAAAGAACGTAAAACCATAGAAAATTTTTGTTTTGTAGCAAAAGGCCAAGGTTCTTTGCCGCTTTCTGCCTGGCTAGCTAATTCAGGTTTCAGGCAGAAAGATTGTGGACTGGTTGCTTTGCCGCATATGCGAGATACATTTGCTGTGTTTCATAACTCGCAGGCGGCTGGTTTGTCTTTCCGGGGTATTTACTCCGGTATTGATGCCAATGATGTTTTACTGAGCAGTATCCCGGCCGGATTAGAACCGTTGGCTGTAATGGGCTTTAATAAGGACGGTTACTCCACCTATTGCAGGGAATACAAGGAATACTGGGACTGGATGGATAAACGTAATGAGACCAGGTATCAGAAT
>DASPJH010000339.1:0-6586 GCA_035628715.1 Bacteroidia bacterium | reverse complement strand
ATTCAATCACCAAAACTGATAATTCATCCCCGGTAATCTCGCTGTAGTCTTCCTGTATACGCTGGCCTATTTCGTTGTCCACGTTTTCATTTGATGATTGCCGGGTAGTGCCTCTTTCGCCTACCTTTCCCAATGTATAACCGACGTGTTGCCGTCATTATCCCATGTTTCCCAGTAATGTAACTGTCCGCCAATTTTTTTATCGAGCTTAAGCATTAAAGCAAAACTAAGGTTTAATAACCAATATTTTTAGTTATAAAGGGCCGTCCCAATATTACAACTATATCAAACAGATAACCAGCATGAAGACGGGTGTAGTCAGTAATTTCCTCATAAGTGGTTTAATTAGCCTGACCAAGTTCTGAAAATTTCACAAACATCCTAAAGTAGAAATTGCCAGCACATCAGGCAGTATCAGTTCTCCTGTTCTATAAAATAATGAATTGCATATAAAGCATTTATACAATGAAACCCCCAGTGGATTTCAAAGTTGAGCTTGAAGTCATAAGCAGAAATATGTTTGCTGTCATCCGTGCCCAATTCCCATGTCATTATATCTGTTAATAATTCAGAATAAATATTCAATAAGTCATCTGTTAGGTCGCAACAAACTAATGGTTCATTATCAGTTTCAACAGGGTTAAACTTTACCCAGTAATATTGATATTTACCCAGATTGTTTGCTATTTGTTTCCATGCTGCCTCCTTTTGTACAGTTATATCATGAATATAATCTGTTTCTGAATTTAACTCAGTTTGCGGTAATTGTGTAGCACTTGAATAAAGTTGCAAAAGATGGCTTTGAACCAGTTTTAAATACTCAGGAAAAGGCGATGTAGACGTTGTTTCAATAAAGCGGCAATAATTTTTTGCCAAGTGTACAAAGTTCTGGAATATGGTTAACTGTGAGATGGGTGATAATGGAGTTTCATTAGTCATAGCACCAGAATTTTAAAATGCTCACCAATACTTCCCCTCGCTCAGGTAATTCCTCACATAATCCTCCACGCCTTCTTCCAGTGTGTGGAAAGGTTTAGGATAGCCGATAGAGAACATTTTGCTCATATTGGCTTCGGTAAAATACTGGTATTTATCGCGTATATCGGCGGGAGTATCAATAAATTCAACATTCTCCGGTTTATCCATGGCAGTAAAGGTAGCTTTTGCCAGATCCAAAAATGTACGCGCCTTGCCGGAGCCTAAATTGTAAATACCGCTGTTTTTGCGGTGATGCATTAAAAAGTAGCATACATTCACCACGTCTTTCACATATACAAAATCGCGCATCTGTCCGCCATCGGGGTAGTTGGGGTTATGCGAGCGGAACAGCTTTACCTTGCCCGTATTTTTTATTTGGTTAAACCCGTGAAATATTACCGATGCCATACGGCCTTTATGGTACTCGTTAGGGCCGTACACATTAAAGAACTTTAAGCCAGCCCAAAAATACGGTTGTTTTTCCTGTTTAACAGCCCATTTATCAAAGTCATTCTTCGAGTCGCCGTAAGGATTCAGGGGTTTTAGTTGTGGTATCCTGGTTTCGTCGTCTTCGTAGCCCAGCTCACCTAAACCGTATGTAGCTGCCGATGACGCATACACCAGTGGGATTCCGTATTGTATGCACTTCTCCCAAACCATTTTGGTGTAGTCCAGGTTAAGGCGGTTAAAAACCTCCACATCAAACTCGGTAGTATCGGTGCGGGCGCCAATATGAAAAATAAACTGCACCTGGTTCTGGTGTTCGTCCAGCCACACGCTAAATTCATCCCGGTGCACTTTTTTGCTGAATTTCTTGCCTTCCAGGTTTTTATTCTTTTCCCAGTTGCCAAAATCATCCACCAGCACAAGGTCGTTAAAACCTTCTTCGTTCAGTTTGGCAACCAGGCAGCTGCCAATAAAACCCGCCGCACCTGTGATTATAATCATGGAGCAAAAATAGCAGTTAGTTTTAAGTTTAGCTGATTTAATGGCTGGTAGCCCACGGGCAACAGCTTAAAATCTAGCGAATCCGGTCCGAACTTCTCACCAGCTCTTCATCGTATGAAATGCGGCGGAGGGCCATAAAGTTGAATACAGGTAGGAATAACGGAAAAAACAGGCCTATGGCGGCATCTGTTTCTACCTCCTGGCTGATGTTATCGCGATATCTTACTATGTAGTATACCATCAGCGCAATTAAAATCAGGATAAAAATATAGTTAAAGGCGGTAAGCAGGGCTTGCAGCCTGCGGTTTTTAAACAAAAATATACCAAACAGAGCCAGCAGGCATATAACGGCCAGAGTATAGGTCATCAGGCTCAGGTTTTCAGTTTGCACCACATTACCTTTCACATCGTACACTGCTGTGTTAAAACGAACGCTGATATTGCCTTTCTCACCCTGGGTCCACTTGTCAAAGCCTTTCAGTTCTGCGTATGATGGGTTCACAAAAATTAAAAGCCCGCTGATTAAAGCAATCAGTAAAAGATAAATCGTCTGTATCCTCTGTATCATGTTAAGTTGTTAAGTCAGCAATATTAACCCTTCAATTATACGCAATTTGTTTAAAATCAATTTTAAAAACTCCAGCTTCGTTAATTGTTAAGTGTTAGCCTGTTGTAAAATTAAATTCATAACCATATATACATTGCCAGCCTGGGTAAGCTTCAGCATTTAAAAAAAGCGTGTATATAAAGTAAATTTTAAGAACTTTGAATCTCTACAGCATTAATATTGTTTAACAATGAAGATAAAAAAACTGTTTGTAATGAGTATTACTCTTTCACTTTTGGGTTCGGCCTGTAAACAGGGGGGCTCACAAAGCAACGAAACCAAAGTACAACCCAAAGAAAGCTTTGAGGTAATTAATGAGCGCTTTGCCGATTTGCAGATGCTGCGCTATGAGGTGGAGGGCTTTAACGAGCTGACGCCTAAGCAAAAAGAGCTGGCTTACTACCTGTATGAAGCTGCCCTTTGCGGACGCGATATTATATACGATCAAAAGTATAAGCACAACCTGGCCATCCGCAAAACCATCACGGCCATATATAACGGTTACAAAGGCGACCGTAAAAGCGAGGACTGGAAAAAATTTGATACTTATGCCAAGCGCGTATGGTTCAGCAACGGTATTCACCACCACTATTCAAATCTGAAGTTTGTACCTGAGTGCAGCCGCGAGTATTTCAAGACCCTTGTAATGGAAACCGACGCTGCCCAGCTGCCTTATCCAAAAGAAGGTATGGGAAATATTTTTGAGGTACTGGAGGAAGTGATATTCAACCCAGCCGTCGACCCTAAAATTGTTAACCAGGCCGAAGGCATTGATAACGTAGCCCAGTCAAACAATAATTTTTATGTAGGAGTAACCAAGAAAGAAGTGGATGCTTATTACGATAAACTGAAAGATCCGGGTGAAAACCAGCCCGAGTGGGGCCTGAACAGCCAGCTGGTAAAAAATGCCAATGGTAAAATTGAGGAGCGTGTTTGGAAAGTGGGAGGGATGTATACCCAGGCAATTGAGAAAATTGTTTTTTGGTTGGAAAAAGCTATTGCCGTGGCTGAAACACCTGAACAGAAAGATGCCCTTGAGAAGCTGGTGAAATATTACAAAACCGGTGATGTGCACGATTGGGACACTTATAACATTGCATGGAACCAGGATGTAAACAGCCGTTTGGATGCAGTAAACGGGTTTATTGAGGTTTACCTGGATGCCATTGGACGTAAAGGCTCGTTTGAATCGGTGGTGTCTTTAAAGGATATGGAAGCTTCTAAGAGGATAGAAAAAATATCAAAAGAGGCACAGTGGTTCGAGGATAATTCGCCGATACTGCCACAGCATAAAAAAGATACTGTAACCGGTATTTCAGCAAAAGTAATCACGGTTATTGTAGAGAGTGGAGATGCTGCCCCCAGCACGCCCATAGGTATAAACCTCCCCAACAACCGTTGGGTGCGCCAGGAGCATGGTTCTAAATCCGTGTCGCTGGGCAATATTGTAAATTCATACAACATTGCGGCTGCTAAAAGCCCTGTACTGAAAGAATTTGCCTATAACGATGAAATTATAAAACGCCAGAAAGAACACGGTGTACTGGCCGGTGAACTGCATACCGACATGCACGAGGTAATTGGGCACGCTTCAGGTAAACTGGAAAAGGGTGTGGCTGTTCCCAGCGTTTCACTGGAGCAATATGCCAGCACACTGGAAGAAGCCCGGGCCGATTTAGTGGCCCTGTATTATATAATGGATCAGAAGCTGGTGGATATGGGTGTAATGCCCAGCCTGGAAGTAGGCAAGGCCGAATACGACAATTATATTATGAACGGCTTGATTATACAGCTTACCCGCCTGCAACTGGGCGAGCACCTGGAAGAGGCGCACATGCGTAACCGCCAGCTGGTAGCCAAATGGGCCTACGAAAAAGGCAAAGCCGAAAACGTAATTGAAATGGTGAAGAAAGATGGTAAAACCTACGTGAAGGTGAACGATTACGATAAGCTGCGCAAGCTGTTTGGCCAGTTACTGCAGGAGATACAAACAATTGTTTCAAAAGGTGATTTTGAAGCCGGTAAAAACCTGGTAGAAACTTACGGCGTTAAAGTAGATCAGGCCCTTTTAGGTGAGGTGCTTGACCGCTTTAAAAAACTGGATGTGGCTCCCTACAAAGGTTTCATACAGCCTAAGCTGGTGCCTGTAATGGAAGGTGATAAAATTACCGATGTAAAAGTTGAATACCCTACTGACTTTGGCGCTCAAATGCTGGAGTACGATAAAAATTATGGGTTTTTACCAGTGAAGAATTAATCGCGCAGGTTTGACAAACTTTTAAAGTTTGTCAAACCTTTTGATACACAAAACCCTTCTTGTACTATTACACAGAAGGGTTTTTTATTAGGTTACAATTCTATTTTTCTGTTGAAAAGAAACATTAGTATCCACCTTACTGGAAATAGTAAAATTGCCAGGATATAAGGTAAATTAACAAGAATACCGAGTAGCTTCAATTGACCTGATAAATACTCTTGCCTGCTTTTTAACTTTGATAGTAAGGACGACTCTAAAAAACTAATTTTTTTATCCATTAAAGTCAATAAACGATGATTTAAGGTGTCTGTGGATTTTTGTTTTTTCAGCAAATCTATCTCAGTATAAAGCTGCTCTATTTCTACATTATCCTGTTGGTCTTTTCTGTCAGTTATAAAAACATAACCGTGTGTTACAACATAGAGAATAACTATGAATAAAAACACATTTCGTTCTCTTAGAAAAAATGCTAAAAACTTATTTCTTACCTGGTTTAACAACAACTTAGTCCTTTTCACCACGGTCTGATGTTTTATGCCACAGAAATCTGGGCCTGTTGCAAACCGCCCGGATTTTTACTTAAGTAACCTAAAACTACTTCTTGCGCAACACAAAATTCTGCCCTAAATACAGTCGGCGCACCATTTCATCACTGGCCAAATCTTCAGGGGTACCATGTTTTAGCAATTTTCCCTCAAACAACAAGTAAGCACGGTCGGTAATACCCAACGTTTCATCCACATTATGGTCGGTTATAAGTATACCTATATTCTTTGCTTTCAGTTTCGACACGATCGCCTGGATATCCTCCACGGCAATAGGGTCAACACCTGCAAAAGGTTCATCCAGTAGTATAAAACTGGGGTCTACCGCCAGCGCGCGGGCAATCTCTGTTCTCCGGCGCTCACCGCCAGAGAGCACGTTACCCATGTTTTTGCGTACCCGGTTCAGGCTGAATTCTTCCAGCAGGCTTTCCAGTTTGTCTTTTTGCTCGGGCTTAGTCAGCGTAGTCATTTCCAGTACAGCCTTAATGTTGTCCTCCACCGTCAGCCTCCGGAACACCGATGCTTCCTGTGGTAAATAACCAATACCCTTTTGGGCACGTTTATACATGGGCAGTTTGGTAATGTCCTCGCTGTCCAGAAAAATTTTACCTTCATCCGGGCTTATTAGTCCCACCACCATATAAAACGTTGTAGTTTTACCGGCCCCGTTAGGCCCCAGCAACCCAACAATTTCTCCCTGCTCCACGTGAACGCTCACATCATTCACCACTTTCCGTTTACGGTATTGTTTTATAAGGTGTTCAGTGCGTAGTATCATATTTTTTTCAAACCTAACCATTTAGAAAAACTATGCCAAAGGCAATTTTGAACTCCCTCATCCCGAAATAGCTCCCAGCTTCTCGCCTCGCCAGTGAATCCCTTCTCCTTCAGGTGAAGGGCAACGTTCAAAGACGGTAAAAAGGGCTGGTTACGGGGATGAGGCTTAGTTTGCTGTTTGGCTGGGCTGTTTGAACATGCGCCGGTTTCTTCCCTCATCCCGAAATAGCTCCCCAACTTCTCGCCTCGCCAGTCAATCCCTTCTCCTTCAGGAGAAGGGCGACGTTCAGCAATGGTGGCAGAGCCGCTATCGGGGATGAGGGATAAGTGCTATATTTGCGGCGAATATCAGGAGGAGATTATGTTACACGAGTTAAGCATACCATCAGTAGATCTTGCCGATTTCACCTCGGGGGACGAGGCACGCAAGCAGGCATTTGTGCAGAAATTAGGAAAAGCATACGAGGATATTGG
>DASPJH010000338.1:0-2288 GCA_035628715.1 Bacteroidia bacterium | reverse complement strand
TGCGGCGTACAACCACTTCGTGGCGGTGCTCAACGTAGTACTTAATAAGGTCTTTCAGGTTCAGCATCATGGGCCGGCCTTTCACCAGGGCGATGTTGTTTACGCTGAAAGCGCTTTGAAGCGGGGTGTATTTATAAAGCTGGTTAAGGATGATATTGGGAATAGCATCTTTTTTCAAATCGAAAACGATACGCAATCCATCCCTGTCCGATTCATCCCGGACGTCTGAAATCCCTTCGATTATCTTTTCATTCACCAGGTCTACAGCCTTCACAATAAGCTGGTTAGGCTGTGTCATGTAAGGCATTTCTGTAATTACAATCTGGTCTTTACCAGTCTTTGTAGTATCAAAGTGTGCCTTACCCCTGATAACAATACGCCCGCGGCCGGTTTCAAAGGCATCTTTAATACCGTTCATGCCATATATTGTACCACCGGTTGGGAAATCAGGCCCTTTGATGTGTGTCATCAGTTCGCTGATTTCTATTTCGCGGTTATCTATATAAGCTATAACGGCGTCAATGCTTTCTGACAGGTTGTGGGGCGCCATGTTGGTGGCCATACCCACTGCAATACCGCTTGCCCCGTTTACGAGCAGGTTGGGTATTTTAGATGGCATTACCGATGGCTCTTCCAGCGAGTCGTCAAAGTTGGGGCGGAAATCAACGGTGTTTTTGTCAATATCCGTCATCATTTCCTCGGCATACCTGCGCAAACGTGCTTCGGTATATCGCATGGCCGCCGGTGGGTCACCATCTACCGAACCAAAGTTTCCCTGGCCGTCTACCATCATGTAGCGCATGCTCCAGGGCTGCGCCATACGCACCATAGCATCGTAAACGCTGCCGTCGCCGTGCGGGTGGTATTTACCAAGCACCTCTCCTACTATACGCGCTGATTTTTTATACGGCCGGTTACTGGCTAGTCCCAGCCCGGTCATCCCGTATAATACCCTGCGGTGTACGGGTTTAAGACCGTCACGAACGTCAGGAAGTGCGCGTGAAACAATAACCGACATCGAATAATCGATGTAAGCGGTCTTCATTTCATCTTCAATGTTGATGGGGATTATCTTTTCTCCCGGTAACTCGTTAAGGTTATTCTCCTCTGCCATAATCTAAAAGAAGGCGCTAAAATAGTGCTTTTTTACCGTTTTGCCGCACAAAAGAATGCTAACAGGGATGTGGATAAGCAGGCGGTACCATTTGTTATTTAACGTGGAGCATTTGTTTATGTATACCGCTTGCATATACCTTATACTTTATAACATTTTTAATAGCTTTGATAAACTAACTTATACAAACAGATGATAACCCGTTTTATTAATGCCGGAGGATTTGCTTTTATTCTTATTTGCTTCATACTGCCTTTTATTTCTATAAAGTGTAATGAAACCACGCTTGCCAGTATAAAAGGATACGATATGGTGTTTGGAAAGAAAAATTACCTGGCAACGCAGCACAGTTTTTTTGGACGTGAGAATAACAACAATACAGAAATTATAAACCCGGATAATGAAGCTGCCGGTGACACAAACACGGAAAATAAAGAAGACAGCCGGCACCTTGAGCCCTCCCCTCTTATGATTATACTGTTGCTGGTTGCTGTGGGAGGAATAATTGCGGCTTTTGCTGCACCGGCAATTAAAGCAGGTATTGCAGGCCTTGCCATGTCTGGCATATTCCTGCTGGTGCTGCTGGTGATTGTAATAAGTCTTAACTCAAAGGCAAATGGCGAAAGCTCTGATATGTTTGGCATCATAAGAATAGGTTACGAAATAGGTTTCTGGCTGATGCTGGTAAGCTCACTCCTGCTTGTCGGTTATAACCTGTTTGATATTCTGAATGCCCGGCAAAAAGCCCGTGTATTGTCAGAATCAAAATTTACAGGATCTAAGAATGAACAGGATTAATTAATACCATTTCTTAATAGAGATGCTTACCGTGTTCCCTGCTATCAAATACTGCCTGGCATAGTCAGGCACCTGTTATCCGTTCGTCGAAAACCACGCAATAAATAATTAAGGTATTAAGTTATCTTATTTGTTATTAATATAACAAATACTTAAATTTAAAAAAACCGTGAAAAAAATTATTGTTGCATTTAGTGCAGTGTGCTGCTGTTTTATTACTGTTTACGGACAGGACTCTTCCTCGCGTTTTTCTGTGGGTATTATCTGCGGGCCGTATTTTAAAAGCGGTGCTGATTACGAATCAAGCTTTTATTATTCAAGAGGTAAAACCCGGATTATAAATTTATCCTACGGGGCTGAGTTTACATGGTATTTC
>DASPJH010000337.1:0-6115 GCA_035628715.1 Bacteroidia bacterium | reverse complement strand
CACGACGTGATGAACCTCCACGGCCTGAATTTGATCCACCTCGTGAGTTTCCACCGCGGCCACCTGAATTACCCCGTGATGAGCCACCGCGCGAACGGCCACCCATAGAACCTATACGCCTTACTTCGTCACGGTCCATAGAGGCAAAACCACGGCGTGATGAGCCCCGGCCTGAGTCTTCATCTTCATCATCATATTCTTCATCGTCCCATTCTTCGTCGTCATCATAGCTTCCCCTGAAGTCGTCATCGTCGTCTTCATAATCTTCATCATCATAGCTTCCTCTTACATCATAGTCGTCATCATCATCGTCCCATTCTTCGTCATAGCTGTCTTCCATGTCATCATCTTCATCATAATAATCCTCAGTATCATACTCATCATCATCCTCCTCATCAAACTCTTCATTCCTTCCACGGCCACGACTACCTTGCCTTCCGCCGGTAAACCGTCCTTGTGAATCTCGTCCTGTGTTTGATCCTCTTCCTGATTGAGTTCTTGTGTTTCTCATAATTGTAATTTTTTAAGTGTGTACCGTTTTGGCGTCAATAGAAATGCCAGCCAGATTTTCAGATATGCTGAAAACAGCATTTAAAAGATTGAACTGCAATTGCATAAAGCCTCGTTTTTTCTTTTGCTTACTGGGGTTTAAATGCACAGTAACTATGGTTAATGAATGGGTATTAGTAGAAATTTATTCATACATCCGTTGGCGATAATCCACTTGGGCGCGCCGGGCAATTTTAACGCCAGCAGCCGTTGAGAAATCTCAACAAAACGCTAAGATTTTATGAATGAGGCACAATAAATAGGCGACTAAAAACACTTTATATATTGTTTACATTTGTCCCCAATGAAGTATGCTTTTATCACCGCCCTTCTGGCCCTAACGCTCTCATCCTGCAAACAGGACTACACCCCGAAAAGAAAGGGATATCCCCGGGTGGATTTTCCTGAAAAAGCCTATACACAATACAGTGGCGACTGCCCTTTTACTTTTGATTATCCTGTATATGCAACTGTTGTAAGAGATTCCGGCGTAAATGCCGAACCCTGCTGGCTGAATATGAATTTTACTGATTTTAACGCCACGCTTCACCTGACATACAAACCTGTAAAAGATGAAGATGGACTTGCCGAACTGGAAAAACAGAGCACCAAATATGCCTATGAGCATAGTATAAAAGCACAGGATATTACCCCGCAAATGATTGATGACACAGCCAAAAATATGTACATCACCACATTTAACCTTTCAGGGGAAACGGCTACTTCGTTCCGTTTTTTTGCCACTGACAACAAACAGCATTTTTTAGACGGGGCATTTTATTTTAACACGCGTACCAATATTGACTCTATAGCGCCAGTGCAGCAGTTTATTATCCAGGATTTGGAAAGAATGCTGGAAACATTGCAGTGGAAAAAATAATAGCAAAATTTATTGCCCATTTGGTTGATTTTCCAATTATAAAAGCAACCGTTCTTTGAAAATGTGATGGCTTTTATACCGTAACACTCGAAACACATTTTTTGTCTGAACTAAGATTTTTAAGATATTAAGGATGATAGGTAGCTCACTAGAAAGCTTGCAGCAGTAGTGACATCAACTTTTTAATATCACCATTGCATGTCTTCCCGTAGGGATCTTCTCCCCGGCGTGGGCTACCGGTTCAATTTACCACGCTTGAAAGGAGATTTCTACCGAATGACAGGATGGATTGACTACTAGAAAGCTTGGGAGAGTAGTGACATCAACTTTTTAAAAGATGGGCCAGGGTCAACAATTCTTTGTCTCACTGAGGACGAAGTGAAACTCGAAGTCGACAAAGAATTGTAGGTATAGAGCATGGAATCCTTTGCTAGAGTAGTGACATCAACTTTTGAAAATGCCGCCACTGCCCGTCATCCAGGAAGGAACTTCTCCCGGCGTGGGCTACCGGTTCAATTTACCACGCTGAAAGGAGATTTCTACCGAATGACAGGATGGATTGACTACTAGAAAGCTTGGGAGAGTAGTGACATCAACTTTTAAAAGATGTGCCAGGGTCAACAATTCTTTGTCTCACTGAGGACGAAGTGAGACTCGAAGTGCGACAAAGAATTGTAGGTATAGAGCATGGAATCCTTTGCTAGAGTAGTGACATCAACTTTTAAAAGATGTGCCAGGGTCAACAATTCTTTGTTACACTGAGGACGAAGTGAGACTCGAAGTGCTACAAAAGAATTGTAGGTATAGAGCATGGAATCCTTTGCTAGAGTAGTGACATCAACTTTTGAAAATGCCGCCACTGCCCGTCATCCTGGAAGGAACTTCTCCCGGCGTGGACAAGTTTACCCACGCTGGAAGGAGGTTCCTACGGAATGACAGGGCGGAGAGATGGTTGAAAAGCTTAGCTGCTCGCCAGCTTTTTAAACTTCACCCGGTGCGGCTGCTCATCGCCCATGCGTTTTTTACGGTTCTCCTCGTAGTCGGTAAAGTTGCCCTCAAACCAGTATACCTGCGAGTTGCCTTCAAACGCAAGGATGTGGGTAGCCACACGGTCAAGAAACCAACGGTCGTGGGAGATGATAACGGCGCAACCTGCAAAGTTTTCCAGGGCTTCTTCCAAAGCGCGCAGGGTGTTCACGTCAATATCGTTGGTAGGCTCATCCAGCAGCAGCACGTTGCCGCCGTCTTTCAGGGTCATAGCCAAGTGGACACGATTACGCTCTCCACCTGACAGCACGCCCACCTTCTTGCTTTGGTCGTTACCGCTGAAGTTGAACTTGGAAATATACGCCCGCGAGTTGATTTGCCTGCCGCCCAGCATCATTACATCGGTGCCGCCGGCAATAACGTCAAACACGGTTTTATCAGCATCCAACCCATCGTGGGCCTGGTCTACATAAGAAACCTGCACGGTCTCTCCTACTTTAAACGCGCCTTTATCAGGCTGTTCCTGGCCTAATATCAGCTTGAACAACGTGGTTTTGCCGGCACCGTTGGGACCAATAACGCCTACTATACCCGCTTTGGGCAGGTTAAAATTCAGATCCTCAAACAGCAGCTTATCGCCAAAAGCTTTGCTTACGCCCTGGGCCTCAATTACCACATCACCCAAACGGGGCCCCGGTGGGATAAACAGTTCCAGTTTGGCTTCTTTCTCTTTCGCATCCTCGCTGGCCATACGCTCGTATGCCTGCAAACGGGCTTTGCTCTTGGCCTGGCGGGCGCGGGGAGCCATGCGCACCCATTCCAGCTCGCGCTCCAGTGTTTTCTGGCGCTTGCTTTCGGTTTTTTCTTCCTGGGCAAGGCGTTTGGCTTTCTGGTCCAGCCAGCTGCTGTAATTGCCCTTCCACGGAATACCCTCTCCCCTGTCCAGTTCCAGTATCCACCCGGCCACATTGTCCAGGAAATAACGGTCGTGGGTTACGGCTATTACGGTTCCCTTATAGTCCTGCAGGTAGTGCTCCAGCCACAATACGCTTTCAGCGTCCAGGTGGTTGGTAGGCTCATCCAGCAGCAAGATATCGGGCTCGCTTAGCAACAGACGGCACAAAGCCACCCTGCGACGCTCACCGCCCGAAAGGGGTTTAATCAAGGTATCCGGCTCTGGACAACGAAGTGCGTCCATCGCCACCTCCAGCCGGTTGTCCAGCTCCCATGCGTTATACGCATCAATTTTCTCCATCAGCTCCGATTGCTTGTCAATCAGCTTCATCATCTCATCCTCGTCAATCGGCTCGCCCAGGCGGTTGTTTACCGCCTCGTACTCATTCAGTACGTCTACAATATGCTGAACGCCCTCCTGCACTATCTGTTTCACGGTTTTGGTTTCATCCAGTTTAGGCTCCTGCTCCAGGTACCCTACTTTGTAGCCCGGACTGAACACGACCTCGCCGTTGTAGTTTTTATCTATACCGGCAATGATCTTTAACAGACTGGATTTACCAGCGCCGTTTAAACCCAGTACGCCAATTTTGGCACCGTAGAAAAACGACAGGTAAATATCCTTGAGGACTTGCTTATTGGGAGGGTAGATTTTACTAACCCCGGCCATTGAGAAGATTATTTTTTCAGACATGGAAACGGATAGCTAAGTGAGGGTGCAAAGTAACGGGGTTTTGATTGAAATTTGAACTATCAGACCTATAAAAGGTACAATACTTGTATATTTGAAGTAATCATCAAAATGAAAGCAGAACTGAATATCAGGCTCACTTTTGAGCAGGTTTATAACATCGTTAAACAATTGCCGAAAAGAGAAAAAATTAGACTCTCAAAGGCTCTTGAAAAGGATGTTATAGACAGCAAGCTATCCTCCCTGCTAAATACTTTCAACACTGACGAATTAACAGATGATTTAATAACTTCAGAAGTGGAAAGCGTTAGGCAGACGATGTATGAGTCAAAAAAGAAATAAGGTCATTATTGATACTAACGTATGGATTAGTTTCCTCATCGGGAGACGATTGCACACTCTGCAAGCCTTAATTTCTGAACGGAAAATAACAATAGTATTATCGGAACAGTTGCTGGAAGAGTTATTACTTGTTACTCAAAGACCAAAGCTGGCTAAATATTTTCCGCAGGAAAAAGTTCATGAATTAATTTCATTATTAAGAACTATTGGCGAGGTTTATCTACCAAACCAGGAAATACTGATTGCAGGGATCCGAAGGATAATTTTTTGCTGGATTTAATTTCTGTTTCCAAAGCTCATTACCTGGTAACCGGGGATAAGGATTTGCTGCTGCTAAACCCATTTCAAAAAACGAAAATTCTGACACCTGCTGAATTTGAGATTTCTGTATTTATCTAAACTTCCGTTGAACAAAAAAAATCCTACTCAACCTTGCCCAAAAATGAATTAATCCTATTAATCCATAGTTCTTTATTTTTATTGAGTAACGATTGATGATGCGCATTATCATACACCTGTTTCTGTTTTTTGTCTGACGGAATATTTTTAAACAATTCATCAATATCATGAAGGCTTACCCTACTGTCCAGCTTTCCGGCCTGCACTAAAACCGGGCAGTTGATGGTTTTGGCATATTCAGCCGGGCTAAAGTTAAAAGCATTAAAACCGTTCTCCACACCGCCCCAAAAGGTGAGAATGGATGATAATGGCTCCTTAGGCAGCCCCATAAGCTTTACCCTTGCAGAAACGGCACTGTGCAGGTTATTAAAGGGTAACTCCAGGATTACGGCAGACGGTTTTATTTGATGGTGTTTAAAAGCACTGGTAATTGCGGCTGCTCCCATCGACGTTCCCCAAAGGATAATGTTCTTTTCGCCTTTGGATTTTAAATAGTCAACGGCCAACTTCACTTCTTCACCTTCCTTAAAGCCGATGGTGCAGTAGTTTCCCTGGCTGTTGCCGTGCCCCCTTAAATCCACCAGCAGCACGTTATAACCCAACTTATGAAATGCAGTGGCCTCAGGAGTAATAGCGCCTTTATTGCCTAAATGGCCGTGAAACAATGCTACGCTGCCTTTGGATTTGCGGTGCCTGGAGTACCAGCTGTCTATTTTCAGGCCACCGGAGGTCTTAAGGGTAATCGTATCATGAGGTAATGTGAATTTGGTAGTGATTTGAGGGTGTGGAATTTTAACGCCTAACACCATTGCCTGGGCTTTATCAGTAAACCCCATGCGGTAGGGCTTAACAAATTGTCCCCCAGTACCGTAAAAATGGGTCAGCCTCCAGGCATGAAAGGCAGCCGATATATTTAAAAGGATGAACACTGTTAACAGCGTCCAGCCTGAATACCGGAGAAGTTTTTTGATTTTCATTAAGACTGGCGCTAATTTAATAACAAAACGAAGCAATCTTATTGAGTACTGCAATAAGATTGCTTCGCTTCAGATTATACAACAATAATGCAAGAGTAGCGCCCCAATGACGGGAGAAAGGATTAATTCCCTGCGCTTATCATGCTTCCTTTCTTGTGAGGGTTGCCTTTACCGGTAGTTATAAGGCTTTGTAAACTTTGTAAAAAATGGTTCCAGCCTTTTAAGCAATCGCCGTAGCATTCAATAGCGGGCACCAGTCCTATATGGGTAAATGTGATGTGGGTTTTGTCGTGTTTGCGCATTATTTCAAACACGTTTTCAGTGCCTGTCCATTCG
>DASPJH010000336.1:0-5819 GCA_035628715.1 Bacteroidia bacterium | reverse complement strand
GTGCTTTACATTGGCGCAGCCTCTGAAGTGGAAATGAAAGAGAAAAAAGACCGTGTAGACGATGCACTGCACGCAACCCGTGCCGCTGTTGAAGAAGGCATTGTAGCCGGTGGCGGTGTAGCCTATATTCGCGCTATCGAGTCTCTTGCCAACGTTTCAGGCGCTAACGAGGACGAAAACACAGGTATCCAGATTATCCGCCGCGCCGTTGAGGAACCTTTGCGCCAGATTGTGGCCAATGCCGGTGGCGAAGGCTCGGTAATTGTAAACAAAGTGAAAGAAGGCAAAGCCGATTTTGGATACAACGCCCGCACTGAGCAGTATGAAAACCTGATAGCTGCCGGTGTTATTGACCCTACCAAAGTAAGCCGCGTAGCCCTGCAAAATGCAGCTTCAGTAGCCAGCATGATTTTGACTACCGAGTGCATACTTGCTGAAGAAAAAGAAGACAAACCAGCTATGCCTGCAATGCCAGGCGGTATGGGCGGAATGGATTATTAATAGTTGCCGCTGTCATACTGAGCTTGTCGAAGTATGTCACCCTGAGCGAAGTCGAAGGGTGCGGCAAAAACTGCCAGTATTTAAAGCCTTCCCGCAATGCGGGAGGGCTTTTTTTTGTAAATGCTTATGAAATTCCATCCATAATATAAAGCCCTATCTTTGTCCTTAATAACCCGTCTGAATGCAGTTAATAAGAATATCTATTTCCCTGGCATGTTTGGTATGCCTTTCCATATCCCTTTCAGCACAGCCTTTTGAATACGACGAAAGAGGAATTGTAAAAGATTCAGCCTTTCATAGTTTAATTAAAACCAAAGGGTACCAGGTAGTGGGTACTTTTGACACTACAGAAGAATACCCTTTTAAAATCAGGGCGAAAGTGCTGCATGATGGCACCTGGAAAGAAATTAACACGTATGGTGAAATAGCAGGTGAAAACGACGATTATTTCAGTGATGATTATTTTGGAGATGCAGTGCCGGAAATGTCGTATGATCACGATCGATATTGGGGCAGCAAAAGCGAACTTACAACAGCATGCAGTTACGAGATAATAACAGAAGGTAATAAATACGGTACTAAAAACAATGAAACCAGTAAAAGGGGGCTGAAAATTATTTATGAAGGAATTGAAATTTTAGCCGGGTGCCTTGCAACAATAAAACAAAAAGGTAAATACGGCCTGGCAAATGTGGATGGAACCATACTATTTAAGCCGATGTACGATAGCATTACCCTATTTGATCGTAACCGGGATTTTTCAGAACCATTTTTTTTATTCTTATACAACAAAAAATGGGGATTGCTGGATAAAAACGGGAGGGAATTAATTCCAGCCGAATACCAAAGTATTCATTCATGTGGTGACTATTCACGCAACAGGAATTTTTTCAGGGTGGTTAATAACAATAAAAGCGGTCTTGTAAATAGTAATAATAAAGTAATTATCCCTCTTAAGTATAAGTATATAAAACCCTTTTCCGGGCGTAATGGCTGGTTTGAAGCAGATAAAGGCAGCTTCCACTCAACATATACCTGGTTATATGACTCTACAGGAAAAGTAATTTTAGATTCTTGTATAGCAGTTAATTTAACTAAGTCTTATCATATCTGGTTTGCAAAAGAAAAAGAAGAACAGGGCCTGATGGATACCAGCGGTAAAATATTACTGCAGCCGGTATACCAGGAAATTTTTGACATGGATAAAAGCGGGCTGGTAATAGTAGTAAAAGATAAAAAATGGGGGTTAATTAACCTGGAAGAAAAATTTTTAATTGAGCCATTATTTTATGGACTTGCATTGATGCGCAGCGATAGTTTGGTTTTAGCTGCCAATATGGATAAAAATTGTGGAGTATTGAACTTGAAAGGAGATACTGTAATACCTTTTGTTTACACCAGTATAAAACCCCAGGACAGTGTGTTTTTCTACGAAAAATATGGGAAATATGGGCGAATGGATAAAAAAGGAAAGGTGCTGA
This sequence comes from Bacteroidia bacterium, assembly GCA_035628715.1. Taxonomy (GTDB): domain Bacteria; phylum Bacteroidota; class Bacteroidia; order UBA8524; family UBA8524; genus SB11. Next base: position 3,837 of record DASPJH010000336.1, on the reverse strand, counting down.
AGGAGTATGATTTTGATAAGATGGATGTGAAGTATAGTTATAACTATGATAAAATGGCGGCAGAAAATGCTTTCTTTCTTGTTAAAAAGGGTCATTTTGAAGGGATTACAGATTTATACGGGAACATTCTTATACCGGTAAAATATCACCGGATTGACTGGAAAGAGTTTGGCGAAACAGGCCTCGCCAGGGCACAAATAAACTACACCACTTACTGGGTTGACTGCTACGGCAACGAGTACTTAACGAAACCATAAAACCCGCACCCCCCCATCCCCCCACTAACATAAAAATACCCCCGTTGCTATAAATCTAACGGTCACGGCATTACCAAAACAATATTTTTGTATGGATGCGTAATTCCCTGCTTATACTTCTGTTGCTTGGCACATCCCTGCTATATAGCCAGGGCACCTACAACAAGGTGGGAGGGGTATGTTTCCGTATTGATGATCACCAGGCGGCCTACAAGTGGCGCGACTTTAACGCGGTATTCAACAAATACGGGTATAAGTTTTCGCTGGCCCTCAACACGCAGCGGTTATTAAATGATACTGCCGGTTACAACGCCCTAAAAGAAGTAATAGCCAGCGGCCACGAGCTGATGGAGCACACGCCCAGCCATACCACGGCTTATATCACCTATGCCCCGTCCAGCAAGCAGGATACCCTTTGGTTTACCGGCAAGCCCGGCATCCATCATATCAATAAGAGCCTCAGTCGTATATGCCTTACCGTAGATACCTTTTATACCGAAAATTATACCGCCGAGGGATTGGTGGATGTTTACGGCAATACTATTATCAGCCACAATCCCGGGGAATTTAAGGATATTACCTACCCGGTAAATTACAGTTGCCTCAACCTGCCATCAATAAACCAGCTGTTCACCTGGTACAATGTGGTTAATAAAAATCCCGCCGACCCCGATACTCTGCGAATACGCACCTACTGGCAGGAGGATGTAAACCTGGACACTATGCTGGGGGTACCATATCACCGGCTATCTTCCACAGATATTAAGATGAGTGATGCGGCCCAACGCCTGCTCATTGAGCGTTCGTTATACGTATTTGACTCCTTAGGGTTTCCGCGGCCAAAAAGCTGGATTCAGCCGGGCGGCTCGTTTGCGCAGTACAGCAAGGATGAAATACAGGGTTTTTTGGCTAAAGATTACGGTTTCACGGCGGCAGCCACGTACCCCAGTCCGTCGTTTAAAACCTATAACGAGGTAGATACACTCCGCAACAAACGGTATGCCTTGCAAAACCCTGATTTTAGCGATGAGAACCACACGTATCAGGCTATTATTAACACAATCAGCGATAATTCGGCAAGGCATTTTACCAGCTTTACCCTGAGCCATTTTAACAACCCGCTGGGCGGATGGACGGGATACATCGCCCGCATAGATAGCGTACTGGCATGGTGCAAAGCCAATGATATACCTGTTTATACGTTCAACGAGTGGGCATCTATACTATTTGACAGTACGCCCAATCCATTTGTTAATGTAATCCCTGAATTTTACAGGGACCTTAATACTAATGGGCTGCCCGACGGCCTTACCATGGGTGCGGGAACCCTTGACAGTATGAACGGCGTAGCCCATAGCCAGGGACATAGCATGGTGCGTACCGCCAACGGCAGTTTTTTTTCAATCAATAACCTGGGAGGCTTTGAAAAAGGCTGGAACAGGCTGACTGTGTTTACCAAGGGCACTGGAGCGAAGGATTCCATCCGGATTGGAATTGGGTATCCTGAAATTCCGGGCTCTACCAAGTACTATAACCTGCCTGCCAATACGCCGGGCTGGCGTGAGGTGGGAATGAATGTTTACCTGGAGCCTAAAGCCAGCCGCATGTCGTTCCAGGTAATAGCCTCAAGAAATATTTCCGGCGGCAGTGTACAGATAAGTGGATTGCAAATGCGGAAATTATCTTCAATCAAATTAAATACTGCTTATAATAACCATATTTCGACAGATAAATTTTTTGGTGAAATAAATACAGATGAATTTATAACCGATCCATTGTATAAAAATACAGAGTATAAAACAACCGTATCTGCTGGCAATCATGTTATTGTAAAACAGGATACGGTGAATGGTACAATAGCCGTTAAAAAACCTTCTTTATTTTGGGTAGGTGAAGATTCATTAAAAGTAATAACTTCCAACGGTGATAATACTGTTGATAGCGGATATATATATTTTAAATCCGAATATCCTTCGGTATGTTATGGAGAAAAGATTACACTTAAAGGTACGCTGGATTACGGGGTTAATTATACCTGGGTGGATGATTCTTCGCAGGTGACGACTGACTCGATAGTAGTAGCCCCCACATTTTCAGCGTGGTACAGGGTAAACTATATAGCGTTAGGGGGTACTCCAACTGCCGACAGTATTTATATCACTGTAGACAGTATCCGGCCTTATATTAACTTTACAGGCGATACCACCATTTGCCAGGGAAAAGACGTTGTTTTCAGTGTTACTGATACTGGCAATGTAACCTGGCTGGATGAAAACGGAAACTTATTGCAAACCGGTGCATTTTATTTTTTCAATCCGCAAAAAAACCGGAAATTATTTATGGATAATGCCATTAATGCCTGCCGGGTGAGAGATTCCTTAAATGTAACCGTTTCGCCGGTTAATATCATTACAAAAAATTATTATACCGCTTATACAACGCGGGGTACAAACACAGGGTTCAGCATGCGTTTCCCTGCCGGCACTCATATCGTTCCGCTAAATACTCCCATTAATAAATTTATTTTATTGCCCGATACAGTAATATTTACCGCTGATTTAAGCTTTTATGGCAGGGATTCTGTCATCTATTTAATTACCGACAGCATTTGTGCTTATGATACATTGCAGCTTACTGTAGAAGTATTGGGTAAGCCGGGGGCAGTAGCAAAAGTTGCCGGTGCCGGTATACTTATTTATCCCAACCCGGCTAATTCAAAATTATTTATCCGGATAGATACTGAGGCCATTCTGCATGTATACTCTACAGTTAGTACTAAGCTATTAGAGCAACCGCTTATACCCGGCAATAACCCCCTGGATATTTCCCTGCTGGCTAATGGTATTTACCTGCTGAAAATTGAAACAGAAACGGGTATAATTACCCGGTATTTTATCAAAGAATAGCATATTCATTCTTCGGCCATTAACTAAATATTTTTATATTTACCCAATGCCCGGCACACTGACTTTTCACTTTAAAACCTCGCGGCCGGGGCTATGGTTTCCTACTATCTGGCTGTATGTTATTCCTACTTCGGGGCTGGATATATGGCAAAGCCTGCCATTTTGGGTGGGACTGATATATTTTACTTTCCCTTTTAATTATTTCATCTATAGCTGGAACGATTGGGCTGATATGGAAATTGACACCCTCAATCCAAGAAAAAACACCTACCTGTTTGGTGCTGTGGCAGTAAAGGAGCTGAAGGAACAGGTAATATGGGTAAATGTATTAATTCAATTGCCGTTTTGGCTGTTTTTTGCATGGCATACCGGCTGGTATTTTATGTGGTGGTCGGTCACGTTGTTATTTCTAAACTTCATTTATAACGATAAGCAGATCAAACTAAGTGGCAGGCCGCCCTGGGAAATATTTATATCGCTGTGCTACCTGCTGGCTTTTGTACTGAGCATACGGTTGAACCACGTTTTTGGCATACCGGTACTGACTTATATTTACCTGATGCTGTTTGCCGTGCAGTCGCACCTTATCGGCGAAGCAATGGATATTGAACCCGACCGACGGGGCGGGCGGCGCACAACGGGCACAGTGTTGGGTTATCGCAATACCAAGCTGC
>DASPJH010000335.1:0-5075 GCA_035628715.1 Bacteroidia bacterium | reverse complement strand
AAACCATTGCAACTGTTGATAACCAGGGTGTTGTTAAAAACACCTTTACATTTGATTTGAACGGCTTTGCTGCCGGCCTGTACATGGTGAAAATCGAATCAGAAGGTATGTCAACCGTTAAGAAAGTGAACCTGGTGCACTAAGCTTAACACTGCTTATTTTCTATAAATAAAAATGCCCCGCAAAATTGCGGGGCATTTTTATTTATATGCTATACCGCAACTGCTTACGGCAGCAATGAATTTGAGCGCATCACAACTTTTATTCAGTCTAAATAAACCCATTTAGCTGTTTATCAAAATATTGCACTGTCCCTGTGCAAATTGTAACCGCTTTTACTAAAAGAGTTGCTTTTAAAAAAATTTCCGGTTAAACTTGAATTACTATCTAATCTAACTACCAGTAAGCAATGTTTTTGCCTATGGAAAATATCAAATGCATCATAGCTGATAAAAATGCTGCGTACCGCCAGCAACTTAAATCACAAATTAAAAGCATCCGGCCCGACCTGCAGTTAATTGCCGAAGCCCGTAACGGTGAAGAAGCTGTTTCGCTCATACACGAACTGACTCCCGGGATTGTTTTTATGGATATTGATCTCCCCAAAACGGATGGATTTAACGTAGTATACCGGTGCACGGAAAAGAAATTTGCCTTTATAGTAATTACCGACGGAGAACAGCATGCATACAGGGCTATTAAAGCCAATGCGGCAGACTACCTGCTGAAACCTGCCGGCAATAAAGAGCTGGCATTGGCTATAGACAAGGCCCGGTTGTGGCTAAAAACAGGAGAAAAGGCAGTTGCCGCAGTTGCCAACGATACCCAAAACCAGGCCCAGGGTCTGACCCTCCCTGTTAAGTCGGGACATGCCTATGAAATGGTGAACACCTATGACATAATCCTCTGCAGGTCGCACAATAACTATACGGAAATAAGGCTGCACGACAAAAGAAAATTCCTGCTGTCTAAAACACTGAAGTTCTACGAAGAGTGCCTTAAAGGCCTCAATTTTTGCCGGATACATCAAAGCTACCTGGTGAACACTCTTTTTGTTAAATCTATTGAAAAAGGCCGTAACAGCCATTTGGTTTTAAAAGATGGAACCCGGCTTGAAATTGCTCAGGCCCGCAAGGAGCAGGTTTACAAAGTGCTTGGACTTTAAGAATTTACAAATTCTATCAATCAAATTCTAAAGAAAAAACCGCGAATTCTAAAATTCTAATACGGCCATATTTTAATGGCCTTTCTTTGAACTACAATTCGATTGTAATCAAGTCAAACCTAATTTAAATTCTATGAAGTACACATTAACTACCCTTTTATTTCTATGGGTATTCCTGTGTGTTAACCCCGCCAGGGGCAACCCGGAATCAACCCCACCTGAAAATTATCCAACTGCCGAAGCCTCTGAGTACGCCCCGCCGGCTGTAGGTTTTACCTACAACACAAGCGGCGGTTGCGTGCCGGTTATTGTGCAGTTTTACAGCCAGATGGCCGGCCCCACGTATAACTGGACCTTTGGAGATGGCGGCACCAGCACACAATGTAACCCTGTGTACGTTTATACCGTGCCGGGTACGTATGTGGTGACACTGAATGCCACCGGGGGAACCTACCAGGACACCATTGTGGTGGGCGATACGCCGGTAGTGACCCTTACTACTGGCGACCTGGTTACTTGCCTGGGTGCTACGGAAACCTATACTGTTTCCAGCACTATCCCGCCGGCGCAGTATTCATGGTCGGTGCAGGGGGGCCAGGTAATCGGCTCACCCACCGCAACAACGGTAACCATTAAATGGGATACGTATGGTTTAAATTATATAAACTATACCATAACTACAGCCCAGGGATGTACCAAAATTTTCAGGTTTGCTATTAAAGTAATACCTCCGCCTACGGTGAACCTGCCTTGCTGTGAAAAACGGCCCAATGAAGACGGCACAAAAAGAAATGTTGGCGAGCCGGGACATGAAGGTGTTCCCGGGGGCAGTGAGCCCTGCGACGTTTGCGCTAACAGCTACAGCTGCTACCAGGGCTTTATTAACCCTGATTTTGGACTGGCCAGCGATTATACCTGGCAATGGAGCGTAACCAACGGTGTTATTGACACCATCAGTGGCGACTCTACCCGTGCCTGTGTTATCTGGGGAGCCAGCGGAACAGGAACCATCAAACTTATACTTACCCATAAAATATACGGTTGCCAAACCGTTAAAGAATGCGAGGTAACTATTAAACCCGGTATTAACCCGGTATTCAGCGTTTCAGGCGCCTGTGTAAACTGGCCCGTAAATTTTGATGCCTCTGCAACCACTCCTCTTGCTGATATTGAAAGCTATTTCTGGGAATTTGGTGACGGTTATACCGAAACCACAGCAGGCCCTTCGGCTTCACACCAATATAGCTTCACAGGTACTTATACCGCTACTTTAACCATTACCACCAAAGAAGGTTGTACGTATAAAGTTGAAAAAACCTTTAACGTAATTTCAGGAACAAGGCCCATTATAGCCTGTCCCGGAACTATTTGCAAGGGAAGCCGTGCCTGTTACTCAACTGCACTTATAAGCGGCGCTACCTATGTATGGAATATAGTAGGCGACGACCCCAGCCAGCAAACTATTTCTTCAGACGGAAACGAGATATGTGTTACCTGGGGCAACGGCCCGGTAGGAACAGTAACTGTTACCGTACTGAATGGCGGATATACCTGTACCAATACTTCTACCGAGGTAGTTGCCATTGTAGACCAGGTTATCCCTATTGCCGGTCCCGATTATATATGTAACACTACCGGCTTTGTAGAGGTTTCCACCGCCAACTATGCCGGAGCATGCTACCGCTGGACGGTAAACGGCACACCCCAGTCAGCTCTTACCAATGTACTGCAGTTTAATGCGCAGGCTTATTCAAATCCCATTGATATAAAAGTGGAAGTTAATTTTGGATTGGGTTGTTGCCACGGTGCAGGACAGAAACAGATTTTCAAACTGCCCGAGTATACAATGGCGCCGTATAATGGCAATGTTTGCGTGGGTTCCACTCAAACATACTTCCTGATTTTTCCGGCAGGACCACCTAGCTCCAATGTTTCGTGGAGTGTTGAGGGCGGAACTGTCGTTACATCAGGTCCAAACTTTGTACAGGTAAACTGGACAACCGTTGGCGGCGGCAGCATTACTGCAGGAAATAATACCCCCAGCGAATACTGTAACGATGGCTCTAACAATACCTGGAATGTAACCGTGTGGGACAAAGCCACCGGCGAAGACATCGCAGGCCCTCAACTGGTTTGTGCTGACGGTACTACATCATACACTTATTACCATGGATACGAGTACCCAACGGGATCGGCCACTATATCGGTATCACCTGCCGGTGCAACAGTAACCCCCGGTACATATTCATCGGGAATTAAATTTAATGCACCCGGTACTTATACCATATCGGTAACTTATAACCATTCTGTGGTTACCCCCTGCCCTTCTACAAAAACATATGTTGTAAAGGCAGTTTCACCATCTATACCTGCATTTACCCTTCCCCCGGGCAATGTTTGTAAAGACGATATAAAAACCTACACCGCCTCTATGAGCGATCCGAATGATTATGAATGGAGCGTAATAGGCGGTGCAATTGTATCGGAAAGCTGGGCAGCCGGAACGCTTACCCTGCAGATACAGTGGAACAGCACGGTTAACAGCAGTATTACAGTAACCAATAAAGCCTGTGGTACAAGCGCCAGCCAAACTATTACCGTACACGGAAGGCCGGTGGTTATTATTACCGCTGAGGATGTAGTGTGCGGCGTAACGTCCCGCAAATTAAGCGTTGCCAATGCCTGGAACACTTATTCATGGGGGCCTGGTGTAACTCCCGGACCGAACCCATACGAGGGAAGCGTATCGTCGCCCGGAACATACAGCATTACAGTTACCAATAACTTCTGTCCAAATACGGGCAGTATAACCGTATCTACAATTAGCCCTGCACCCCCTAACATTACAGGGTTTGTTAAAACACCACCTCCTACTAATCTTTGCCCTGAGGTGTATACCATTTGCCCAACTGTTGTGCCGGGTTCCGGTTCTATAGTTTCGTACACTTGGTCGTTCAACGGGTTTAATATCACTACTTCAACAGCCCAATGCCCTGCGGTTTACCTGAATCAGGGCGCCGGAGTATTGACCACAGGAACCTGGTTCCTGACAGTTGAGGACAGCTACGGTTGTAAAGACACCATGAGCGGAGGCTATACCGACAGCTGCTCGGCAAATGGCGGAGGCGGAGGTACAGGCACGCCGTGTACTTCAAATGCGGTTTTCAACGCTACCTATGACCCTTGTACCGGACTGTTTACTCCTACACCGGGTTCAATTAACTATACATCTGTATACTGGAACTTTGGTGATAATACTTCAGGCAGTGGTTCCAGCCCAACCCATTTATATGAAACCTGTGGCAACAAGAATGTAGTGGCCTATGTGGCCGATAACCAAACGCCGCCGTGCTGGAAGGCTGTATCCATCCCTACCTCTGTGCCGTATGTATTTTTTAACCCGCAAATTGTTGTTAACAACGCGCCCTGCGTGGGCACAGGCTCAATAACAGCCAGCGGATTAAGTATTTGCGATGCAACACTTATCCCTTCGTATTCATGGACAGTGACGGGCACCTGGGGCACGTACACAGCTGTTACAGCAACCGATGTACTCAATGTAGGCACTATTTCGGCAATTGGCAACGGAAACAACAATGTTTCTGTAGATGTAACTATTGCGGGTTGTACCAAAACCATTACCGGCTCGTTTGTTAAAGGCGGGCTCGAAGCCTTCTTCTTAAACTGCGGAGGCTGCGCCGGGTCACCACTCTCCTTTATTGATCAGTCAGTACCCTTTGGTGTACCGATCATTAAATGGAACTGGCAGATAACAGGCCCTCCCAACTATACATCTGAGCTGCAAAACCCTACCATCGACTTCACTGTTGCAAACTCATATTCTGTAACGCTTACTGTAACAGATAATAACCTTTGTACCGATTCGTATAACACCAGCATAGTTATCAAC
>DASPJH010000334.1:0-3086 GCA_035628715.1 Bacteroidia bacterium | reverse complement strand
AAATCTATGGCCCAGAAGAAATCATACTCCGGAAACGATGGCCGCTGGCTTTGCTCCTGCAATACTACATAGTCCCAGCCACCGGCTTTTATTTTATTGAGTGTGGTTGAGTTGGTAAAATGTTGTTCCAGTGTATATCCGTCGGGGTAGCTGACATCATAAACCAGGGTATCGCCCATATTCATCGCAATACCTGAGGTGATAAGGGGCAGATCATTCACCCGTGTATAGCTGTTGCCAATAAACAGGACTTTCCGTTTTTGGCCGTATGCAACAAACAGGTTCAGAATAGTTAAAAGCAGTAGTATTGTTTTCTTCATGAAATAAGGACTTTTGGCGACCGTATACGGTTGTCAGTACGTGCTGAATTAAGATGAACGGGGTTTTTTGTACGGTGAGAAGGGATTATTGTAGCAATTTATCCAGTGCTGTAGCTCCCCAGCCATTATTAAGATGGTTATTTTTTAACCGCGCCTGAACAATTAACGGCTTTGCATCAATGCCCTTTAAAAGCAACAGTGATTTTGCTGCCTTTAAATATATGTACGGGTTACTCTCTGTTTCCAACCGTTCCTTGAAAAGTTCAATATACCGATGATCCCCTGACTGGTCAGCTTTTTCTGCAAACTCAACAAATATGCTACTGCTACCGCTTTTAATTTTAGAACTTATAATTTCAAAAGCTAGTGCACTATCCTTAGCAGAAATAATATTCATCATAGTATCGGTTAATTTTTTGAATGTGGGATACTCAACCCTCAGTAGTGTGGTGTAAAAACTTTCAGCATCAACCATATTGGCCACCATTAAAGAATAAGCTTCTAAAGGCCTTTTACCATATAATTTTTTGAAAACATCGTAATCAATAATATTCTCCTCTTTCCATAGTTTCCATAGAAGATTATCATAAATCGGATCATCTGTATTTTTTAACGCATAGAATAATGAGGTTAAATGCCTTTTTCGCAATTCCTCATCATGTACATCAAAAGGTTTGTGTAACAGTGTAAGTGCCACAGTGTCACGGTAAGCCGCAATGGCATCATACATCTCACGGTTTTCATACCAAATATTGTTATTTTTTAATGCGGTATCTAAACTTTCCTTAAGTCTTGTAAAAAAGGCCGGATGAGGGAAATTTTCAACGGCGATAAAAAAATAATAATTAGCTGAGCCACCCGCTTTTTCCCATGCAGACTGGATTACTAAAGTATCCTGTTCTTTTCGGTATTTGGAAAGCGGTACCATTGCCTCACGGTTATCACCTTCGATAACTAATGATTTTATTTTTGAATAAAGGCCGTCAGATGGTTTAATTCTCCAAAGTGCAGATGACTTTGCATCTAATTTATGGGGAGTGACAATTAATATACTATCCAGATATTTTATTTGTGTAGTACTAAGAGGGTATGTAACCATACCAAATCTATTTGTGGCAGCCCGTATAAAAAAATCTCCCACAAAATCATCTGCAACAATGCATCCACGTTGCGTTTCAACATATTCAGTGTCATTAATATGATTTAACACTATTGGAAGTATACGGCTGTTGAGTCGTATAACAGAGCCCAGAATGCATAACAGCGTACGGCAGCATTTCTATGGCCAGTTAATTTTATTAATTCTTTTTGAGTTGCATGGTTTTTAAGCGATAAGAAATTCCTATATTGTTTAGGCTGAATTCCATGCCAACCAACACGGCTGCTCATTACAATATTTCTAGAGCGGATTTTTAAAACTGATAGTTTTGTTTTTGGAGAAATCGCACAGCCTGAACATATAACAACCAGCAGTAAAAAGTTTAGTAACTGTATCATTCCAAAACTTATAAAATCCATTACATATTCAGCCAGTATAACGTAAATATTCCGGATGAAGTATTACAGCCAGGGCTTTAGTCCAAAAACTACCCCAACTTCCTCAAAATATCCTGTGCGGCTTTGGCTATTACAGTGCCGGGACCAAACACCCCGGCAATCCCGGCAGTGTAAAGAAAATCATAGTCCTGCTGCGGGATAACGCCACCGGCTACCACTAAAATGTCTTCCCGGCCTTGTTTTTTCAGTTCTTCTATAGTTTGCGGCACAAGGGTTTTATGCCCGCCCGCCAGTGAGGAAACGCCTAGTATATGCACATCGTTCTCAATGGCTTGTTTAGCAGCTTCTGCAGGGGTTTGGAATAACGGGCCGATGTCCACATCAAAGCCAATATCGGCAAAGCTGGTGGCGATTACTTTGGCGCCGCGGTCGTGACCGTCCTGGCCTATTTTGGCAATCATTATACGCGGACGGCGGCCTTCAGCGGCAGCAAACTCGTCGGCCATCTGTTTTGCCTTTACAAAATCCTCGTTCATTTTTATTTCGGATGAATACACCCCTGAAATAGATTTAATAGTAGCCTGGTAGCGTCCAAATACCTTTTCCATAGCATACGATATTTCCCCCAGCGTAGCACGCTTGCGGGCAGCATCCACGGCCAGTTCCAGCAGGTTGCCGGTCCCGTTTTTAGCCGCTGTGGTAAGAGCATCCAGTGCCTGGTCAACTTCCTGCTGGTTGCGTTCAGCTTTCAGTTTTTTCAGGCGTTCCAGCTGGTTCTGGCGCACCTTGGCGTTGTCCACTTCCAGTATCTCAATAGGGAATTCGTCTTCCGCTTTAAACTTGTTAACGCCTACAATAATATCCTTGCCGCTGTCAATTCGGGCTTGCTTGCGGGCGGCAGCTTCTTCAATACGCATTTTGGGCAGGCCGGTTTCAATGGCTTTTGCCATGCCGCCCAACTCGTTCACTTCCTCAATCAGCGACCAGGCTTTTTGTACCAGCTCATTGGTGAGGTATTCCACGTAATGCGAGCCTCCCCAGGGGTCAACCACACTGGTAATACCGGTTTCTTCCTGTATCAGTATCTGGGTGTTGCGGGCAATACGGGCGGAGAAATCAGTAGGCAGGGCAATGGCCTCATCCAATGCGTTAGTGTGCAGCGACTGTGTGCCGCCAAAGGCAGCGGCCATTGCCTCTATATAGGTACGGGCTACGTTATTAAAAGGGTCCTGCTCGGTTAGGCTCCACCCGCTGGTTTGGCAGTGGGTG
>DASPJH010000333.1:0-2699 GCA_035628715.1 Bacteroidia bacterium | reverse complement strand
CTGACTGGGGCTCAACACCGTCAACCGCACTGAACAGGAATACCAGACCGTCAAGAACGCGCAGTGAGCGGTTTACTTCAACGGTAAAATCCACGTGACCGGGAGTATCAATAATGTTTATATGGTATTTTTCGCCCCTGTAGTTCCAGAATACGGTAGTAGCAGCCGAGGTAATGGTAATACCACGTTCCTGCTCCTGCACCATCCAGTCCATAGTGGCAGCCCCATCGTGCACTTCGCCTATTTTGTGGTTTACACCGGCGTAGTACAATATACGCTCAGTAGTTGTTGTTTTACCGGCGTCAATGTGGGCAGCGATACCAATGTTTCTTGTATATTTTAAGTCGCGTGACATTTTGTTGTCTTCCTATCTCTTTTTGTTGTGTGTAGTCGTATTTAATTAAACTCTGAAATGTGAAAATGCTTTGTTAGCCTCAGCCATACGGTGGGTATCGTCCTTTTTCTTCACGGCAGCGCCTTCACCTTTTGATGCAGCAATAATTTCAGCAGCCAGTTTCTCAGGATAAGACTTTTCGTTACGCTTGCGTGAGTAATCAATCATCCACTTCATTCCTACAGCAATCTTCCTTTCGGGAGCAACTTCAATAGGAATCTGGAAAGTAGCACCACCTACACGGCGAGCCTTAACTTCCACTGAAGGCATTACATTGTTCAGCGCTTTCTTCCAAACATCAATACCCCTTTCATGGGCTTTTGCTTCTACTATTTCAAGAGCCTGGTAGAACAATGAAAAGCCTAATTGCTTTTTACCATCGTACATCAGGTTATTTACAAAACGGGTTACCAGCACATCGTTATACTGAGGGTCTGGCGCCAATATTCTTTTTTTAGCTTTCGATTTTCTCATTTCGGTATGCTGTTATTTCTTCTTGCCTGGTTTTCCACCTTTGGCTGCAGGTGCAGCACCGGGTTTAGGTTTCTTGGTTCCGTATTTGCTCCTGCGCTGGTTACGTCCGTCTACGCCGGCAGTATCCAAAGCACCGCGAACGATGTGATAACGAACACCGGGAAGATCTTTTACTCTTCCGCCACGTACCAAAACAATTGAGTGCTCTTGCAGGTTATGTCCTTCACCAGGGATATATGCGTTTACCTCTTTACCATGTGAAAGCCTTACACGCGCTACTTTACGCATTGCCGAGTTTGGTTTTTTGGGTGTAGTGGTATAAACGCGGGTACAAACTCCCCTACGTTGCGGGCAGCTATCCAAAGCCGGGGACTTACTTTTGAACTCCACGGTTTTTCTGCCTTTTCGCACCAGCTGTTGTATAGTTGGCATATTATAATTACAGTTATTCTATTTTAAAAGGACGGCAAAGGTATGCCTTTTTTGGTGCAATTACAATTGGCTCATTAATTTTTTTAAAATTTTCCTGACGGAATGAAAACAATTTGCTAACAGTACACCTAAAAAGGGGCGCGAAGATAGCAAAAACTTCTCAACTTACAGCGAAGAGTTCAAAGTTTTCAATGACTTAGGGCAAAATGTTTAAAGTTTTGATGCCAGCGGTTTGTTATCGCTGTATTTGGGTCAAATTAAAAATTGCAATAGACCGGTTTACTGCCAGGCTAAACTGGCGCTAGCGTCCCGCTCGCGCCACAACTCTAAATTTTACTTACTCCCACTCAATCGTCGCAGGCGGTTTGCTGCTAATATCATATACCACACGGTTAATGCCTTTAACGCGGTTAATGATATTATTGCTGGCGCGGGCAAGCAGTTCGTAGGGAAGGTGGCTCCAGTCTGCCGTCATACCGTCAACGGATATTACCGCGCGCAGGCATATAACATTTTCATAAGTACGTTCATCACCCATAACGCCCACGCTGTTTACCGGAAGGAATATGGCCCCGGCCTGCCAAACTTTTTCGTACCAGCCACTTTCTTTTAGTTCATTAATAAATATAGCATCGGCCTCCTGGGTAATGCGCACCTTTTCCTCGGTAATTTCACCCAGCACCCGTATAGCCAAACCAGGACCCGGAAACGGGTGACGCTCCAGTATATTTTTATCTATGCCCAATGCATAGCCCACTTTGCGAACTTCGTCTTTAAATAAGCTGCGTAGGGGTTCCAGTATCTTCAGGTTCATTTTTTCAGGCAACCCGCCTACGTTATGATGGCTTTTAATAGTTGCCGACGGGCCTTTTACCGATACGCTTTCAATTACGTCGGGGTAAATGGTTCCCTGAGCCAGCCAGCGGGCTCCTTCTATCTGTTGCGCCTCGTCGTCAAAAACATCTATAAATACACGGCCAATGGTTTTGCGTTTTGCCTCCGGCTCACTAATACCGTTAAGCTCTTTCAGGAAAAGATCTCCCGCGCGAACGCCCTTCACATTCAGCCCCATCTTATTATAGGCCGCCAGCACCGAATCGAACTCATCCTTGCGCAGCAGCCCGTTATCAATAAATATACATTGCAGCTGGTCGCCAATGGCCTCTTCAATCAAAACCGCGGCTACAGTACTGTCCACCCCGCCTGAAAGACCAAGTATCACCCGGTCGTTGCCTACCTTTTGTTTAATTTCGGCTACCGTGGTTTCAATAAAGTGAGCGGGCGTCCAGTCACCACTGCAACCGCAAATACCGTGAACAAAATTGGCCAGCAGGGTAGCGCCCTGTATGCTATGGGTTACCTCGGGGTGAAACTGTATACCCCAAACCTGTTGGTCGTT
>DASPJH010000332.1:0-5688 GCA_035628715.1 Bacteroidia bacterium | reverse complement strand
TTTTTATTCGCCCATGCGCAACCTGGCCATATCCCTGCTTACACTGGTAGAGACCGATATGGGTAACCCACAGGTAGCCACGCTTACCAAAAACCTGTCGGGCCAGCTTAAAAACGCGTATTATTACAATACACAGGAGCTTTCGTTTGCCTTCCTGGCGCTGGGAAAAATTGCGCAGGAAGCCAATAAATCCAATGTAACGGCTACGGTTACAGTTGGCGGAAAGGTAGTAGGCAACTTTAACAATACCGACCTGGTGCTGGATAACGATGTGCTGAAAGGCCAGCAGGTAAGTATCAACACCCAGGGCACCGGCATGGTGTATTACTTCTATGAAATGGAAGGGCTGAGCGCTACCGGCAAATACGAAGAGATTGATAACTTCTTAAGGGTGCGCAAAGAATTCTTCGACCGGTTTGGCAACAAGATAACCGGAAATACCTTTAAACAAAACGATTTGGTGGTAGTGCGTATTTCTATAGCTTCACTGGTAAATACACGTATCGAAAACGTAGTTGTTACCGATATGCTGCCCGCCGGGTTTGAAATTGAGAACCCCCGCATCAGTGAGGGCCGTGAATACGAGTGGGCCAAAAACCGTGCTTACTTTGAGCACATGGATATGCGCGACGACCGTATTAACTATTTTCTCACCCCCAGCAACCGCGAGCAGTACCTTTATTACACCGTGCGTGCTGTAACCAAAGGCAAGTTTGTAATGGGCCCGGTAAGTGCCGATGCAATGTATAACGGCGAGTACCGCTCATACAACGGCGGGGGAACTGTGACTGTGCAGTAATTGATAGTATAAAAGCATTTATGTTAGACATATTAAGTAAACATTATAAAATGAACGGGCATTTTTTCTTTATGCCAGATAAAAACCTGGCTGAAGTATGCAATGCGCCTACAGATAAAGGTGGTATATACATTGTTTATGCTTTAAAGAGCGGAAAAATTATGCCGGTATATATTGGATCTTCTGGAGAAGTGCTGGATAATGAAATTAAGATTAGAAATGGTGGGATTTGGGACAGAATTGTAAACGGGCTTCATTTGTACTCCAAAATGCCGGCAAAAAAAGCATTTCCAAAAAGAATGTTGGAAGAAAGCATAGAAGCACTGGATATTTATTGGTTTGTTACATTGGATCCAACAAATAAAAAGTTAAACGATGATCCTAACAGCGTTAAAAGAGAATTAATAAAAATTTTCGGGTCAAAACCAGCATGGCATAAATAGTTTATTTATGGTTTTTAATAAGGGTATTTCCCATGAATAATCAGTGGTTGTACCAAAAAATGCTGTTTTAAATATTCGCTAACATTTCATATTACCTAATTTTCAAATTAACACATCAGCACATTGCTAATTAGCTAATTGCCACTTCCCATCCTTCCATACATATTCACCAATCCGTTTATTGTTTTCACCTAACAATTTACGGCTGTCGTCGCGGAAAAGCCGCATTTTTTCAAGGCTTTGTTTGTCCAGTAAAACCGAATCATTTTCGTACTGCGAAACCGGGTAAATAATATAATCCTTATCGCCGTTTTTCACAGCAATATCCACCCAGGTGAGTATATAACCAGCTTCTTTAACGGTGGTGCTTTTTTCCTTTTTCTGAAGGACTAATTTAAACATCGCCCCGCCGTCTTTATAGCGGTCGCGCTGGTTGCTCACAAAATTACCCAGCGACCACACCACCAGTTTATCCGTTTTACTTACCGAATCGTACATCATTTCCATAGGCTGCAACACATGCGGGTGCGAACCGATAATATAATCGGCGCCCTGCGAAAAAATATACCGTGCGTATGCTTTCTGCTCGGCATTGGGCTGGTGCTGGTATTCAGCGCCCCAGTGGGTAAACACAATAATTTTATCGGGATTGTATTTTTTCACCTCCTGTAAATCGGTTTTAATAACTGCCGAGTCCAGCAGGTTTACAATAGTAGGCTCCGGAACTTTTATACCGTTAGTACCATAGGTATAATTCAGCAGGGCAACTTTTAACCCGTCTTTCTCCAGCCACATAATGTTGTTTTTAGCGCGGTCTTCGGCATTTTTAAATGTACCGGTGCGCGGAATGCCAAAACTGTCCAGTACGTGCACGGTGCGCTCCACACCTTTTTTCAAACGGTCGCAGCTATGGTTGTTTGCAGTAACCAAATACCTGAAGCCGGCCTTTTTAAGGTCGGTAGCCAATGCGTCAGGCGCACTGAACTGGGGATAACCCGTATACGGCTCACCGGCCAGGGTAAGCTCCAGGTTGGCGATGGTAAAGTCAGCCGATTTGGCAATATCCGCTACGTTAGCAAAACACGGGGCATAATCGTATACCCCACCTGCTGAGTCGGTAAGCGCCGCCCGTATCTGGGGACCGTGCTGCATAATATCGCCAGCAAAAACAAAAATTACCTCGGTAACGGGTGTGTCGGCGGGTTTTATAACCGGTATTTCAGCAGGTTTGCTTTGCGTTTGCTTGCACGACGTGTTGAAAGCACCTGTAAGGGCCAGGTAAACGCCCAAAAGTATCTGGAAACGTATTGACATGGTAATTGGTAAAATACAAAAATATCATTTGGCAGCCAGTTTTCAGTTTAGAATTTATAGTTATAGAATTCAGTTTTTACATTTATATTATACAAACCCTTTCCAGAGGCAACGGTTTGTCCTTAACTTGCGTTATAGAAGGTATAACCTGACCAGACTTTGATTTCCTTCATAAAAAGCATATATAAAGCAACATGGGCAGCTGTAATTATAGCCGCCGGTCTGCAGGCCAAAGGCCAGTCGTGCAGCATTAACGGCCCGGCCGATGTATGCCTTGGTTCGGTCAGTAATTTTTCGGTTACTGCAAACCCTTCTCCTATATCGTATTCATGGGATTTTGGCGATGGGAACAGTTCTACCCAGGCTTCGCCGTCATACTTATATTCAGCAGAGGCTACCCGCCAGGTAAAAGTAATACTTACACTACCCGGAGGGCAAACCTGCACCGCCACGCATAACGTGGTTATTCATCCCAAACCGGTTGCTGATTTCAGCATAAACAGCAGCAGTGTTTATTGCTTCAGTAAAAACGAAGTCTGTATTACGGATAATTCTACGCCTGGCCCAACGGGCAACCCGCTAAACAAAAGAGTTTTTCTATGGGACGATGGGGCAGGGGATAACACCGGCAATCCCTCTGCGCAAAAAATTATCTGCCACTCCTACCAGTTCACCGGCACTTACTCCCTGGTAATGGAAATTACCGATGATAAAGGCTGCCAGTCAAAAGTCAATAAAAATATCATTATAAAACCTGATTATAAAGTTTCGTTTTTTTCCAATCTGGTCATAAACCCTTTAAACTGCAAATGGCAGGTATGTTTTGACAACGAAACGAAACCTGAAGACACATCAGACCTGGCCAGCTACGAATGGAATTTTGGAGACGGGGAAAAAGACGTTTCGTTTACTAATTATGGCAGTGTTTGCCATGATTACGACAGTAACGGAAGCTTTACCGCAAGGCTGGTGGTACGCCACAAAAGCGGGTGTATTGACTCGGCGGTCCAGGCGGTTAATATCGCTAAACCGGATATAAACTTTAATCTGCAGATGAAGCGGAGCATCTGCTTTGGCGATAAGATAACCATGTTTAACAACGCCCTTAACCCCGGCGCACGTTACAGGTGGTTTGTTAAAGATTCGGCATCAGGTATTGAAAAGCCACTGCCAGACCAAACCAACCCGGTGGTTTTTGACCCCGTTTCACCAGGCAAATACTATATTAAATTAAATATTTACCGCGACAGCTGCCAGAAAAACGGCTTTGACTCCGTAGATGTGAAATGCCCTTTGGCGGAGGTGCAGGCAAGAAACGACCGGCTGTGCGCAGAAGGCGACACCACCTATTTTTGCGATGCCAGTTGTTATTTCAGGTCCTACCATTCTAAAGTTTTCTGGGATTTTCAAGTGGGCGAAGCCTGTACTACCGATATTTCCAAGGGGCAGAATGTAGACCGGAATTGCCGTTATTCCGTAGATAAAAACCCGAAACACCTGTTTAACTTTAGCGATACAGGCAAAAAAACATCCTGCTACAATGTGCAGCTTATCGTAAAAGATACGGTTACCGGCTGCGAAAGCAAGGGTAGCAAACAAGTGTTAATGGGATTGCCTTCTTTTGAAAATCTTATAGTAGATCACAAGGCCCTGCGATATTGCCAGGATTTAGGAGCTATTGATGCAGAAAGGGTGGTTAATTTTTATATCTCCGGCCTGAAATGTGACGGGTGGGATATGTTCCTTAATTTTGACTCTTTGTTTGACCCGTATAATTTCTCAAAAGTAACGCCTACCCCTCCTCCACAAAAAACATATTATTCCACTGCCGACCCTGAGGGATATTTAACCATAGGGTTTGCCGTACAAAATGGCAACCAGCAAAAGTTTACATCTTGTAACACCTTGTCGGCTGATTCAGGAAAAACCTGCGCCGATACCGTGTGGTACCACCATAAATTTGATATGGCGCCCGTTCCCAATCCCTATATCAATACTTGGGATGGCAGGGGGTGCGCGCCGTTTAATTTTACCTTAAGGCCCGATGATACTGTACAATATGGCCTTTCAAAAGCCATTTGGGAGTGGGGCGATGGAGGCAAAGACAGTTTTGAGTTCAATCCCGGTGATACGGTTATACCCACACGGTATCATACCTATTGGAAGAATGGCCTGTACACGCCATCAATAACATTGGTAAACCGTCGTGGTTGCGCAGAAACGCAGTTTCTTACCGTTGGCCTGGGTTATTTCAACTTTGTGCAGTACGACAGCCTGGTTTGCGCGGGAGACTCGGTGCAGCTGACAGAATTTTTATCGTATTATGATATAGCCGACACTTTTTGGCTGGATACCAACCGGGCATTGGCTGGCAAAGAGCGGGTGTGGTGGGATTTTGACGATGGCAACGGGTTTATTACCAAGCCGCCTAAAAAGAGATGGGTATTTCCGTCGGAAGGAACCTACCGTGTGCGGATGGCCTCGGTGGATAGTGTTGGGTGCCCGGATACATTCAGTTTTACAGTAAAGGCGGTTAAGGCCGATGCCAATATTAAGCTGATGCCCGACTCTTTTTATTGCAACGACAACATTCTCCGGTTTTTCGATTCCTCGTTCGGCAGCCCGGAAATACCGGGTGATGTGGTAACACAATGGACCTGGAGCTTTGGCGACGGGAAGAACAACAGTTTCTTGCAAGACCCTTTCCATTATTACAGCTCATTTGGGAAGAAAACCATATCGCTGGCTGTAAAATCAAAAGAAGGTTGCCGGGATACAACGTATAAAGACATAGTAATTGTTGGCCCTGTGCCCAATTTTGAAATTGTAAGCGACTCTGTGGGCTGCGACCCATTAGTGGTTACGTTTAAGAATACATCGGGCAGGGTAAAAAACTGGATTTGGTACCTGGGCGACCCGGCCAATACCATTATGTCCACCAATAAGGATACAGGGTTTACTTTTACCTACTCGCCGCCCGGTACATATTATATCAAGCTGTATGGATCAGATAGTATTTACAACCCTCAAACAGGCAATACCTACTTCTGCTCGGCGTTTTACCCGGATACCCCCCTGGTGAAAAAAGTGGTGGTGCTCCCCTATTTTCCGGTAGGTATTGACTTACCGGAT
>DASPJH010000331.1:0-4458 GCA_035628715.1 Bacteroidia bacterium | reverse complement strand
TATGGGTATAACACCCCCTCCCTTGTCCGGCCCAGGGTATACTATCTACCCCAACCCGTTCAGCGAACAAATAAATATCCAGGTTCCCGGCGAGTATGCCGGAAAAGAAATAACCCTGAAGCTGTACGATATTACTGGTCGTATAGTACTGGAAAAAAATAATGACGGCCCGCACAATACAGAAATACAACTGGATACTGAAATGCTGCCCAAAGGTATTTATATACTAACGGTACAATCAGGAATTAACAGGCAAAATTTTAAGCTTGTTAAATAAAAAGTCAGCCTTTTCAATTAGTGTTTTTGATGTTTTTAGCCCGCCATTTATATACGGCGGGCTTTGTTTTTGCTGTGAATGCGGGTATAAAATTGTACCTTTGCAAAAAAAATACCCGATGAAATTTGGTGTTGTAGTATTCCCCGGTTCCAACTGCGACCGTGACTTAATGGAGGCGTTGCAAAACACAACCGGCCGGCAGGTGGTGGAGCTTTGGCATAAGGATACCGACCTTAAAGGCTGCGATATGGTTTTCCTGCCCGGCGGCTTCTCTTATGGTGATTACCTGCGCAGCGGGGCTATTGCCAAGCTGTCGCCTATTATGGGAAGTATAATAAGCTTTGCCAATAAAGGCGGTTATGTAATGGGTATCTGCAACGGTTTCCAGATTTTATGCGAAAGCGGCCTGTTGCCAGGCGCCCTGCTGCACAATATGAGCCGTAAGTTCATCTGCAAAAACGTATACATTAAACCCACCGGCAAAAGCATACTGACTGACGGACTGAACCCTGACAAGCCCCTTAAAATACCTATTGCACACGGCGAAGGAAACTACTATGCCGACGCTGATGTGCTGAAGGAGATGCAGGATGAGGGCCGTATACTGTTCCAGTACTGTGATGAAACCGGAAGCGTGTCACCCCTGGCCAATGCCAACGGGTCTCTGCTGAATATTGCCGGTATTACCAATAAAACCCGTAACGTATTTGGAATGATGCCCCACCCTGAGAGGGCCGCATCAGAAATACAGCACAATACCGATGGTGTGCAGCTATTTAAAAACCTGCTGAAAATAGCCCAGGTGGCAGTATAGTTTAGGGCGGTTGCAAATACCCAACCTTTTACCGAAGTTTGCCGCTTCTTTTTTGTGAATACACACCCAACACGGCTTTTACATTTTCTTAAACAACGGCTCCCTGCCGCTGTGCTGCTGGTTGCTGTGCTGTTCACGCTCACTCCCCGGGGTGTTTTCCATCACCATCACGAAGAGGAGGCATGTGAACAAAATGACCCCCATCTTGAAAGCGACCCCTGCCACGTAACCCTTCACCATGCCGACGAGGCCGGGCTGGCGCACTGTTCGCATACGGTGCATATAGAGGCGGAAGCCGAAGAGTGTTATATATGCCAGTTTCTTTCTCACAGCGCCGGGTATGAATATATAATTCCATCTGAAGAAAAAACTATTTTACCCCTATTTTCAGTATCCACTGAAATAACTCTTTATACCTGCTTTTGCACGTCTTCTGTAGAAGCTCCTTTTAATAAGGGCCCTCCGGCAATTAAAATGTAATACCGTTTCTTCTTTAGTCCTTTTAACCACTAGCCTTTACGGCTTTTTTAACCCTTTTACATTTTAATTAATATGAAAAAATATTTTTTGGCGCTGTTGCCCGTGCTGTTTGCATTGGCAAGCCTTGGCCAGCACTCATTAAGCGGGAAAATAACCGATAAAATAACCGGTGAGCCTTTGTTTGGCGCCACCGTATATATACCTGATTTAAAAACAGGAGTAACCACTACTGTTAACGGGACCTACCAGCTAAAACGCCTGCCCGAGGGCAGCTTTTTGGTGGAAGTTCGCTATATAAGCTATAATTCAGCAATTACTACGGTAGAAATTAAAGACAGCACTGTAATAAACTTTACCCTGGAGCCTGCTGTTACCGAGGTAAACGAGGTGGTAGTTACCGGGGTGTCAGCGGCAACCGACAAAAAACAAAACCCTGTGCCTTTTTCTATTGTGCCCAAACAGGCTTTGTTGCACGCTTCATCCGTCAATATTATCGATGCAATTTCCCGCCAGCCGGGGGTGAGCCAGGTATCTACCGGGCCTGCTGTGTCCAAACCACAGATACGGGGGCTGGGATACAACCGGGTGGTAACGCTGTATAACGGTTTCAGGCAGGAAGGCCAGCAATGGGGCGATGAGCACGGAATTGAAATTGACGAATACTCGGTAGACCGGGTGGAAATTATTAAAGGGCCGGGCAGCCTGCTGTACGGCAGTGATGCCATGGCTGGGGTAATTAATTTTTTGCCTGCCCAGCCGGTTGACGAAGGCCGTATAACCGGCGAGTTGCTTGGCAATTACCAAACCAATAACCGGTTTTGGGGCTGGAGTGCCATGAATGCCGGCAATATTAACGGCATATACTGGCAGGCCCGGGTAAGCGGTAAAAACGCATCCAACTACCGGAATAAATACGATGGCCCGGTTTATAATTCCGGGTTTAATGAATTAAATACTACCGCTTTTTTGGGCATTAACCGTAAGTGGGGGTATGTGCAGGCAGGATTTAATTCGTTCAGCCAGAATGTGGCCTTACCGGAAGGAGAACGAGATAGCCTGGGGAACTTCATTAAACCGTTGGTTATTAACGATACTACCATTGAAGAAACTGCCGCTTCTGAAAACGACCTGCGGAGCTATGATTTAAATGTGCCCCGCCAGCAAATAAACCACTACCGCGCCTGGCTGCATAATTTACTGGTATTTAAAAAATCACGACTGGGCATTAACCTTTCGTGGCAGCAAAACCAGCGGAAGGAATTTGGCGACCCGGTAAATCCTGAGCAATATGAGCCCTATTTTGTATTGAATACAATTACCTACGATGTTAAATATTATCTGCCCCAAAAATCGGGCTGGAACACCACGGCTGGCATTTCAGGCATGGTACAGAGCAATTCTAATAAAGGCACCGAATTTATAATTCCTGGTTATGCGCTGTTTGATTATGGCCTATTTGCCGTAACCCGTAGAACCTTTGGCAAATTAAGTGTTTCCGGCGGCACCCGTTTTGATCAGCGCAGCCTTAGTTCAGAAGCGCTTTATTTAGATGGCGAAACTAAATTCAGTTCATTCCGCCGTACATTTAATAATGTAAGCGGCAGTTTGGGTGGGGTGTACCGGTTTACCAGCAAGCTATCTCTGCAGGCCAACGCTTCAAGAGGCTTTCGGTCGCCCAATATCGCCGAGCTGGCATCTAACGGCAGGCACGAAGGAACGTTCAGGTATGAATACGGTAACCCGGATTTGAAACCTGAAACCAGCCTGCAGTTTGATTTGGGATTAAATTACAGCTCGGAGCACGTACATCTTGAGGTGTCAGGTTTCCGTAATTACATAACCAATTATATTTATTTTGGAAAACTGGAAGCCCAGGGTGGTGGCGACAGTATTCCCGACCCTGATGAGCCCGCACCCGCCTACTTATATACCCAGGGAGATGCTGTGCTTACAGGTGGGGAAATACGGGTAGATATTCACCCCCATCCGTTGGACTGGCTGCATTTTGAAAACTCGTTCTCCTATGTTGAAGGAACGCTCAACAACCACCCCGACAGTTCCAAGCACCTGCCGTTTATGCCGCCGGCCCGCTGGCGCACGGAATTACGGGCTGATTTTAAAAAGGCCGGTAATTATTTTTCGGGTATTTATTTATTTACCCGGTTGGATAATTATTTCAGCCAGCATAAAATATTCAGCGAGAACAGCACGGAAACTCCCACACCGGGGTACACACTGCTGAGTGCCGGGGCCGGTACTTCTGTTACTTCAAAATCGGGCAGAGTATTATTTAACCTGTTTATTTCTGCCGATAACCTGCTGGACCGCGCCTACCAAAGCCACTTAAGCCGATTGAAATATGCTCCTGAAAACACGGTCACCGGTCGTACGGGAATATTAAATATGGGCAGAAACTATAGCTTTAAAGTGGTGGTACCTTTAAGGTTTAAGTAAATATTGGGGATTCCCTCATCCCCGGTTACCAGCACTCCTGCCAACCTTGAACGCCGCCCTGGTAAGGGAAGAAACTTTAAGGTAATTCGGGATGAGGGAAAAAAGAGGGCGGTAGCTTACTGGTTTTCAAGCCGTTTTTAGTAACCCCCGGGTTCAGCCGGGGAGAGAACGCCGGGCTTTGGCTACGCTAGTTCAGAAGAACTGCTGGTTTAACCCCCTATTATTAGGACTAATTTAGTTGTTGTGATGATAAACTATTGTGTTTGTTTAATTTTGTTTTACCCACTAAAAGTACTTCAGGCGAGGGAGCGGGGTTTGTCTCTGCTTCCCTGCTGAAGGAAAATTTATTTTCTTTTTTCTTTTCATCCCATTTTATTTCAATCAACCCTTGTTGGAACATTTCAAAAAACCTTGCTGGCGGGTTGTATAGCAA
>DASPJH010000330.1:0-2033 GCA_035628715.1 Bacteroidia bacterium | reverse complement strand
TGGTTGGTGGCGAGGAAAGCGGCGGTATTGCCATTAAAGGCCACATACCTGAACGCGACGGTATATGGATGGGTATTGCACTGCTGGAGTATATGGCAAAATCAGGTAAGAGCCTGGAAGAACTGATTGAGGAAGCGTATGCCATTGTGGGGCCGTTTGCTATGGAACGTATTGACCACCATATCAGCGAGGCGCAGAAACAAACGGTGCTTACTAATTGCAAACAGGGCAATTACAAGTCGTTTGGACAGTTGAACGTTGAAAAAGTAGAAGATATTGACGGATGGAAATTCCACCTGGGCAACGGCGAATGGGTAATGATACGCGCTAGCGGCACTGAGCCCGTGTTGCGTACCTACTGCCAGGCATCAACTTCTGAGCGTGCTTATGAAGTTTTAAATATTTTGGCAGATGTGATTTTGAAGTAATTAGTTAAACAGCAATAAAAAATAAAACCCCGGCTATACCAATAGCCGGGGTTTTATTTTTATTTAATTCCGCTGATTACTTATAAGCCAGCTGGCGGGTGTCTTCTTCCACTACTTTTTCAAAGAATTTCTTCAATTCATTGTACTCGGCAGGCAAAACTATATCCTTTTTGATGGTCAGCACACGGGTAGCCTCCAGCTTGTTATTTACAATTTTGTAAGTAAGGCTATAGTCGGCGGCTACACACGACAGTTTTACGTTTTTAGGCGTTTCTGCCAGCTTTTTGCCTTCAGGGAAAGTAACGGTTAGTTTTTCTTCTGAGCGGTCAAATTCAACATAATCCCAGAAGTTTACAGGGTATTTCCTTTCCTCGGCCGACATAAACTGAATGGATGTATGCTTACCTGACCACGGAATACTGAATACATTCAGGTTGGTAATCTGGTTAACGGCATTGCCCTGCGTATAGTTGTATTCATACACCATACTGTCGCTGATAGCGTCCAGGTTATTAAAGGTAAAGGTGTTCAGCTTCACACTGGCGTTATCACCGGTTAGCACTTCCAGCAGCCTCTTGCGGCGCTCGCTTTCAGGTATATCGGCATAAGAATAACGCATTTCGCTGGCCCAGTCGCCGGTTTTTACCGATTTGGTTTCAATAACCATTTCTTTACCTGATATTTTAACAGTACTGCTGCGTATAATATTATCAGGTATTTTGGTTGGGGCGGTCAGGTAAAAGGGTTCTTCGCTTTTGCCTTCGTTTTCTGCATAAACAGGAAGCGCAAAAGAGTTTTTCAGCGTATTGGGGAACGTGCTGAAACCATTTTTATCTGAGGTAAGCTCCACAAAATATTGCTTACCATCAATGGTAAGGTTGCCTATACAATGATTAAAATCAATCGAAGGCAGCAGGAGGTCTTTTTTACCATTATCCCGTGTATTAATCAGTACCAGGCGGGCACTGTCAATACCGGCTTCCTTGCAAAGGGCAACAAACAGGGTAGAAACATCCTTGCAATCACCAACACGGGTATTAATAACTTTTGAGGCTTTTTGGGGTACCAGTCCGCTTTGGCGGAAGGATACCGAGCTGTAGCGAATATTCTCAACAATGTATTTGTGAATGAGCTTAGCCTTATCAAGTTTTGAAAGCGATGCATTGGTGCCGCCGTCTTTATCATTAAATATTTTAGCGGCTGCTTCTTTCACTTCAAAATCCGATTTGGCTTTGGTAAGGGCCAGGTCAGAATACCAGTTGGATACAAATTTCCAGTCGGGGATAGACGACAAATAAAGCACTTCGCCAAAATCAACTATGGTTGACATAAAAGGCTCGTCTTTAATAGAAGGGATATCTTTTTTCTCCCAAACATAAAGGTCCATACCTTCTTTAGTGGATTTTACCGGTTCAAACCCGCCGTTGCTAAACTGGTGCTTAAATTTTGCAGTAGGATGCACCAGTAATGAATAATTAGAAATTTTTACCGGATAAAATAAGGTGAAATAATGGTTATCGGTAAAATAAGGTGCAAGCTTGCCCGAGTTGTAATTTTCAACTGTATAAGTAATATGTATACCGTCTCCGGCTTCCAGGTTGGTAA
>DASPJH010000329.1:0-3666 GCA_035628715.1 Bacteroidia bacterium | reverse complement strand
TACAGTATCCCGCATACCATTTCATACACCCGCATCAGTTTGCCTGAAGGCCAGCAGGAAGTGAAACTGGCGCTGAGAAACCCCAACGGCACTGATACCGCAACTTTTAAGTTCGATATAAAACCCGGTAAAACATATATTCAGCCGTATCAAACCATACAATCGCACTTTAATGGCTATTTTTGACGCCTTGTATGGAGCGCGATTTAAATTTTACCACAAAAAACCCTGATTTTCAAAACACTATCAGTGAGCGCCTGAAAGGCCAGCACTTTATGAACCACATGGGCGCCCGCCTTACGGTAATTGAAAAAGCATATACCGAAGCCCGCCTGGATATTAAAGAGCAGCACCTGCAGCACAGCGGGTTTGTGCACGGCGGCGTTACTGCCACCATGTGCGATTTGGTTACCGGCTTTGCAGCGGTAACACTGGTAGCACCTGATGAAACAGTAGTTACTGCCGATTTAAAGGTAAGTTACTTTAATCCCGGCGACGGTGAGGAGGTTATAGCCATGGGGCGGGTGATGAAGCCGGGAGCCATGCTGCACTTTTGCGAGGGTGAGGTGTGGGTGAGCAAAAAGGGAACACTTACCAAAATTGCCCATTGCACGGCTATAATGGCGGTGGTGAAAAACATGGTGAAGCGCAGTGAGTAGGCACTATAGGAGTGTTGAAAACGGGTAAATAAAAAATTGTTATTTTTGACTATATTTTTAAAAGGGGAAATTTAAAATATGAACAAGGTATTAAAATCTTATATAGTCTTTGCCGTAGTGCTTGCATTGGCGGTTTCATGCAAAAATAACAACCAGTCGGGAAGCGGAAGCGACACACAAACAACGGATTCTGCCGGTAAAGAGCAAAGCGACCTTATAGAACATTATTTTCCTGAAAAGCCCACCACCGTTACCACCGATACCATTGTTGAAGAAGATAACACCAACTACAGGTTATTAATATCACAAAAAACCATTGATACCAGCCTGGTGGTTTTCCAGCGCAAGGGTGCGGGCAAAGTGCACCGGAATATTTATTACGATTTTGAATATAACATTTCAATTAGTGGAAACGGGCTGAATATTGGGCCGGTAAAAATTACCAAGCACAGCATACCCCCCGAAGAATTTGACAAGGATTATA
Source organism: Bacteroidia bacterium (assembly GCA_035628715.1). Taxonomy (GTDB): domain Bacteria; phylum Bacteroidota; class Bacteroidia; order UBA8524; family UBA8524; genus SB11. The sequence goes on along the minus strand of DASPJH010000329.1, from coordinate 2,523 downwards.
TTGACCACTCTATCCTGCACGACCTGACTTATGTGGGCTTGCAGCAGGAAATGTTCACTTTTACCTTTATGCTCACCAAACCCGATACCGATTTGCGCTACCGGTTGTTTTACTATATGCCTAAAAAAGGTAAGCCCAGCTTTGTGGTGGATGATGAGTTTAATCCGTAATCCTCAGTCTTTCCCAGCTCGTTTGGGAGTCATTAATTTTACTATAACAGATTCCCGCCTAAAGCGGGAATGCCTAGGGTTAACCTATTTCTGCGTGTTCGACAAATTAAACCCTCCTAAAAAATCTTCCACGCCCATGCGTTTTTTGCCTTCCAGCTGAAGGTCGGTTATGGATAACCATCCATCTGTGCAGGCTATTCTAAAATAGGTTTTACTATCGGTGGCAATAGTGCCGGGCTTTTCCGGCTCATTGTATTTTTTCTCGGCAAAAAATATTTTCAGCCCCAGGTTGTCCAGCATAGTCCATGCCGTTGGATAGGGAGATAAACCTCTTATAAAGTTGTAATTTTCTTCAACCGTTTTATTCCAGTTTATTTTACAATCCTCTTTAAAAATTTTTGGAGCATGTTTAGTTTCCTGTGATACATCCTGCTCCTCCAGTATGTAATTTCCTGCTTTAATCACCTGCAGCGTTTTCACCACCAGCCCCGCTCCCACTTCCATCAGTTTATCGTGCAGGGTTCCGGCGGTATCATTGTCGTCAATCTTCACCTTTTCCCGCAGTATAATACTTCCTGTATCCACTTCATGTTTCAGGAAAAAAGTTGTAACGCCGGTTTCCTTCTCCCCGTTCATAATAGCCCGGTTTATGGGCGCTGCTCCCCGGTATTGCGGCAGCAATGAACCATGCAGGTTAATACTGCCCAGTGGTGGCATGTTCCAAACCATTTCAGGCAGCATACGAAAGGCTATAATTACAAATAAATCAGCATTATAACTTTTAAGCTGGCTGATAAACTCAGGGTTTTTAAGCTTTTCAGGCTGTAGCACGGGCAATTTTTTTTCAAGGGCAAACTGTTTCACGTCCGATGCCTGCATCTTCAGTCCTCTGCCAGCGGGTTTATCCGGGGCGGTTACCACGGCCACTACCTCAAACCCTGCTTCCAGCATTTTTAGCAGCGATGCAACGGCAAACTTTGGCGTTCCAAAAAAAATTATCTTCACAAAATCCCCTTTCTTTCTAGATTATTTACAATAATTTGAGTATCTTACTGCAACTTTTCAATACCCGTTTTCGTTGGCAAAAGTACATGCAACATTTTATCCGCAAAAACCGTCTTTTAAAATGTTGTCCCCGGTTATGGGTTGAAACACAATAAAAAAGCTAAGAACTTCGTGCTGAAAAAGTTATACCGCGTTGCGCTATTGTTTGTATTAGCTGCCTTTGTTACTGAAACAAAGGCGCAGGTTACTTTTATTGAAAACAAAGGACAGTGGGAATCCAATATAAAATACCGCGCCGAAATTCCGGGTGGGTTGCTTATTATGGAAGACGGGCAAATTTCTTACATCCTGCATGAAAAAGACCCTTTTGACAAAATTCACGATGAAGGCCATTACGACCAGCCGGTTAAAATGCACTTTTTCAGAGTGGTGTTTGAAGGAAGCAATAAAAACTTACACTATCAAACTGACTTCCAAAGTACTGCCTACTATAATTATTTTATTGGCAACGACCCTCAAAAATGGGCATCGGGAGTTCACGGTTTCGGAAAAATAACTGTAAAAGAGCTGTATCCCGGTATTGACCTGGAATTATTCAGCTCAGCAAGAAACATTGTTAAATACAATCTTATAGTTAAGCCCGGCGCCGACCCTGACAAAATCAAGGTGCGCTACGAAGGGCTGGATGATATGCGCCTCTCTGGCGGCAGGCTGCATTTAAAAACATCCATTGGCGAGCTTACAGAAATGCCGCCGGTATGCTACCAGTTTGCAGACACATCGGTTAAATATGTTAAAACCGATTACTCCCTGAAAGGTAATGTGCTGTCATTCGATATAAAAGAGAAATACAATCACCGCAAAAGTTTCATTATTGACCCTGAACTGGTGTTCAGCACCTACTCTGGCGCTTTTGGCGATAACTTTGGTTTTACAGCAACTTTTGATAATAACGGTAACGGATACAGCGGCGGTGCATCGTATGTATATAACCAGAACGGCCAGTTTTCTGACGGCAGTTTCCCCGTTACCCCCGGCGCTTTCCAGATGACCTTTGGCGGCGGTGTAGGTTTTCTGGCCCGTGATGCGGCTATTTTTAAAGTAAGCGCTGATGGATCCAACCTGATATATGCTACCTATATCGGCGGTTCTCATAACGATGAGCCGCACAGTATGATTGTGAACAGCAAGGGCGAGCTGGTGGTGCTTGGTACTACTTTTTCCAATGATTTCCCGGTTTCGGGTTTTGATAATTTTCACAACCTGAGCGCCGACATATTTGTATTTGTATTAAGCGCTGATGGAAAAAGCATGGTGGGCTCCACCTACATAGGCGGACCGGGAATGG
>DASPJH010000328.1:0-5855 GCA_035628715.1 Bacteroidia bacterium | reverse complement strand
CAATGCGGGCATTGTATAATTTTCAATATGGCAATACTCAACAGTATTCATGTACTGGCCGCCTACTTTAAAGCTTCCTTTACTGCCTACAACAGTTATGCTGCTTTCCATATTTTTATCCCACACGGAAGTACTGAAGTTTATACTGCCTATACCCCCTTTTTCAAATTCAAAATTTACAACGCCGCTATCCTCAAACTTAGTCATATCAACGTGGTTAAAATTTTTAAAGATGGCATTTATATCTTTAATATCGCCAAAAACCCAGTATAAAATATCAATAAAATGGCTAAACTGAGTAAAAAGGGTCCCGCCATCCAGCATCATAGTTCCCCGCCATCCGTTCTTTTTATAATATCTTTCGTCCCGGTTCCAGTAGCAGTTTACCTGCACCGTGAATACATCGCCTATCAGCCCATCACTCACTATCTTTTTCATCCACTGACCGGGCGGACTGTACCGGTTTTGCATTACCACAAACACTTGTTTATCTGCCTCACCAGCCTTTTGTATTACCTGCTCGCAATCTGCTTTATCAATACCCATGGGTTTCTCAATAACAACATGGCAACTATGTTCAAGCGCCAGCAATGCCTGGCTGCAATGCAAGCCGTTTGGCGTGGCTATATTCACCACATCGGCCTTTATATTGGATTTTAGGAAATCTAAAAGGGAAGTAAAAATAGGCGTCCCTGTAGGGAACAAGACGTCATTGAATGCTGCGGGATTGGTATCGATTAAAGCCACCAACTCTGCCCCGGGAAAGCTATTGATAATAGTAGCGTGACGCTTGCCAATATTGCCAAACCCACACACTGCAAACTTTATAGTACTGCCAGCCATCGGGCAAATATAAGCACAGCCTTACACATCCAAAAAACGTCGCGGTTGCCAGCCTAAAACGGACTGTGCTTTAGCATCTGAAAACGTAAGCGGCGAGGTAATTTTACCAAACTGCCGCCTGGTAAGTGGGAATTTTGGTATAAAACTACCGGCAGCAGCAATAAGCTTGGCTACGCCTGAAGGGATTTTAATGGCTACTTTTTTATTAATGCTTCCGGCAATTTTATCTTCAATGGCTGCAAACGACGGGTTATGGCCATCGGTAAGGTTATAGGCCCCTGAGTTATTTTTTGAAAATAACTCAGGGATAAACCGTGCCACATCTTCAGCCAAAACAATTGATTTACGGGCCTTGCCCGCCCCTATCCTGAAATAATACCCCTTCTTAATTGCATTTATCATACTACCCAGGTTTCCGGGCGGGTTGTCGCCTGCAATCAGCGGAAGTCTGAGCATAAAATAGTTAACTGCGTTCTTTTTACACCAGTTTTCTATTACCTGTTCGGCTTTTATTTTACTTATACCATACGGATCTGTAGCATTTAACGGGTGAAACTCATCTGTATTTTCACCGGTATCAAGTCCGTAAACTGCCACGGTGCTTATAAACACAAATGTTTTAGGTTTCGCTGCCAGTTCATCCAATGCTTTCAAAAGGTTTTCAGTACCTTTCAAATTTACAGCAAAAAAATCATGCTTTTCTTCTTCTGTTTTTGGCACCACGTGGGCTTTTCCAGCTGCATGAACTATCGCCTGTATCTCATTAGTTATAACTGGAATTTCTTTAGCAAGGTTACAAACAATATCAGCATCCGTTCTCCCCAGTGTAATAACATCATAGCCCTGTTCAATCAGGGCTTTATTAATATATTTACCGAGAAAGCCGTTTGCTCCTGTAAGTAATACTTTTTGACTCATTCTAACTTAAGCACACACATTAATCCATTACCCAGCGGAGCACCTCAAAGGCTTCAGCATAACGGGCGCCTATCTGAATCCCACGCGCATGGGCTAATGAGGTTATAAAATCCTTCTTCATATAATCACGGTGACTTTGTGATTTATACTCAGCCAATGCGGCCACCTTGCTGTCTATATGGCGTTGCTCAAGCTTTACGAAGCATTGGGTATTAAAACTTAAATTATTCCATATCAACTCATACCCTAACAGCGTGGTATTTTTAAAAGCACGCAACCCCTCATTGGCAATAGTGCTGTGATCCTGGTGAATGTCGCCCAGCGTAGGGATAAAAACAGCGTCAAATTTTTGCTGACGACTGATTTTAATTAATTCTTCCAGTATCTCCTGGCGTACATAATTTAATTTACGCACCGGGTAATTAAATATAAGCAGGTTTTCTTCTTTTATTCCCAGCTTTTGAGTGGCGGCTTTAACTTCGGTTTTTAGTATATCTTTTGGATAAACTTCCGGCACCGATTCTTCGGCAGTAGAAAAGGCAGCATACCAAACGGTAGCACCATTCTCAATACATTTCGAAATTGTACCGCCTGCACCTAGCTCACCATCATCGGTGTGTGGGGCCAGGACAAAAATATTTTTAAAATTAGCTATCAATTTTTACCTGAATTATGAACCTTAACTAATGCCTGCAACATCTTTTCTGCCAGAATTTTTTTATCAAACTCTCTTTCCGCAAGCCCCCTGGCATTTCTGCCCATCTCTTTGCCAGCTGCCGGGTTATCTGCAAGATATATAAGTTTTTCTACCAGTTCGCGCTCATCGTCGGCATCTACAGTATAGCCTACGCTGTTTATTTCCAGCAGATCTTTAATCCAGCCCTTGGTATTTTGTATTACAGGCACACCGGCTGACAATGACTCATACAGCTTGTTGGGAGACGACGTATCCAATACCGGTGTTCCACGCAAAGGGACCAGCGATACCATTGAATTCTGAATAAATTTCACCAGTTCTGTTTTGGGCATCAAGCCCAAAATAACAAAATTATCCAAACCTGCCTGCTTAGCTCTTTGCTGAAGCTCTTCCCGCTGTTTACCATCACCCACCAGCAAAATTATAATGTCTGTGCGATTAATTTTTTTAAGCAACTCAGCTGCCCTAAGTAAGAGGTATGAATTATTCACCATACCAATATTGCCAGTATATATTGCAACCTTTTTGGTTAAAAAGAATTCAGGTAATGGGCCCTCTTTACGCTCGCCAAATAAAATAAGATCAGCAGAATTGGTAACAGAAATTATATTTTTATACCCAAAACGACGCTGGATATTCTGCACCATTCCCGGCGAAAGGCACACTATATAATCTGATTTTCTGTAACAGACCTTTTCAAACCACAACGATAGCTTTTTAACGACGGGGCTTTTGATGATACCCAGTTCAATAGCCCCTTCAGGCCACAAGTCACGGGTTTCAAACACTAATTTTTTACGTCCGAATATTTTTGCAACAAGCCCTGGCAAACCAACTGTAATAGGTCCCGAAGAGGCAATTACCACATCCGCCTTTAGCCGAAGGGCATACCAGCAGGATAAAAGGCAATAATTAACAAAGCTTAAAATTCGTTTTAAAAACCCTTGTTTATTATCAATGTAAATATTCAGCACTTTTACCTTTATACCTTCAAAGTATTGGTCTTCAACCAATTTTTCAGCCTTCAGGTCGGATTTGGAATAAATGCTGGTAACGACAGTTACCTCGTGACCCTGCTTTACCCACTCACGGCAAAACTCGTATACACGAGTTCCCCAGGAGCCTTTTGGCGTTGAAAAATACTGGTAGAAATAAAGGATTTTCAAGGTTTACGGTTAAAAAGGATTATTTACCCCATTCTATAAAAATAGAAACCCCTTTACTAAAGGCTTTGCCTTGTATCAGCTCTTTCTTTTCCCCCGACATCAGGTTATAAAATAATTTACTGGTAATACCAGGTTTTATACTTTCAAAGTCTGATTGAATTTTTTTAGGCGGAAATAATTTGTTTTTCAGGTTAAGCACTTTTCTTGCCCCGTAAATAAGCGGGTACAGACGCGCATTGAAATAAGAAACAAATTTAATAACTCCTGAACCTGAAAAAAGAGCTTTAAACTCCTTAATATCGTACCTGCGGTAATGGTGATTTATTTTATCGTGGTCAGACCATAAGTGCATGCCTGCGGGAACTGTAGCATAAACAATACCGCCGGTTTTACAAACTCTTTTTAATTCAGCCGCCCCTGCCTTGTCATCTTCTATGTGCTCCAACACATCAAAGCAGCAAACCACATCAAAGGATTCATTTTCAAAGGGCAATTCTAAAATAGAGCCCTGGATAAAATCCAATCCTATTGCTTCTTTTACAAACGCTACGCAATCGCCATCATACTCCAGTGATGTTACCTCCCCAAACTTAGCCAGCCATTCAGAAGTGGCTCCTGTAGCGGCACCCACATTCAGTATCTTTACTTTTTTGTCTGAAATTTTATTTGCTATATAACTTCTTAAAATATCGGCACGGGCCAAAAACCACCAGTGATGCCGCTCAAAATCAAAATACTGCTTATAATATCCTTTGTCCATTTATTACTTCTCCGTTTTGAATGATGTTATCTACCAAAAACAAGGGCCTGTTTTTTACCTGCAGGTAAATACGGGCCAGGTATTCCCCTATTACACCCAGCGAAATTAACTGTACTCCGCTAAATAATGTAATTGCCATTATCAATGTAGTAAACCCTGATGGAACTTCATATCCCAATAGTTTTTTAATCACCACATAAGTAATATAAATAAGAGAAATTAGAATGGTATACAAACCTAATGATGTAATCATTTTAAGTGGAACATAGCTAAAGTTAAATATTCCATCATAGGCCAGTTTAAATAAAGCTTTTAAAGTGTATTTTGAGTCACCTGCCAGGCGCTTCTCCCGTTCATATTCCACTCCAATTTGCTTAAAGCCCACCCAGGTTCGCATTCCCCTTAAAAAACGGCTCCGTTCAGGCATGGCTACCAAAATATCACAGACCCGCCTTGAAATCATGCTGAAATCACCGCTATCCAGTGGTATATCTATCTCACTTAACCGGTTTAGAATCCTGTAAAACAACCAATACATAGACCGTTTTATAAAATTCTCTTTACGCTTTTTTCTGATGGCAAATACTACTTCATAACCTTCTTTTATTTTGTTATAGAAGTCTCCCAACAATTCAGGCGGATCCTGTAAATCACCGTCAATAATCATTATTGCCTCAGTTCCTTTTGCATGAGCCATCCCGGCTGAAACGGCAATCTGGTGGCCATAGTTTCTTGACAGAAATACTGAAGTGTACTGCGGAGACTGCAATGCCTTTTCACGCATAAGCTCTGGAGTTTTATCCCGGCTCCCATCGTTAATCATCACAATTTCCAGCCTGTATGGCGAGGAGGCAATGAGAGCATCCAGCCGCTCAACCAACAGGTGAAAAACTTTCTCTTCGTTATACAGCGGAACTATTAACGATATCTCTGGCTGTTGCATCTTTATTTTTTTTTGTTTCTATTATCCTGTTTAGCGTAAGCGCAGCAAACAATATAATTACCGGCCTTACAGGAAAGAGGTAACGCTGTTCCATATATATTGCCCCGTGAAATATATATAAGCCCAATATAATTATCAATAATGGCCAATACCGCTTATAGTTACTGTTTTTAATTACCCATATAACTGCCAGAACTAAAATAGAAGCATTTATGATATTTAGTATTACATGTATAATCCAATATAATATTCTACCATTTATACCAAGTACTTTAAAATCTTTAGGAGGCAAGGAACTAATTTGCAATGTGTTACCAAACAAAATTCTTACACAAAACTGTTTTACAGCTGTAAATGGGTGGCTTATAACATCATTAATCACCCAGCTATAAAGCACTTCTTTTTTAGCCCCATAATTACTCTCTTTATCCAACTGGGCCTTAGATACCAGGCACGCCTGGTAATCTTTACTGTCAGGCCTTGTGTCACTGTCCCAAAAACGCCAGTCAAAAGTTTCCGTTCTAAACT
>DASPJH010000327.1:0-3366 GCA_035628715.1 Bacteroidia bacterium | reverse complement strand
CGAAGTGATGAAGCACATGGGCGCCATAGCTGAACACTGACCGATACAATAAGTGTGTTTCATAGTTAGGTTAACCCCTGCTGCCGGCACGGTGGCAGGGGTTATTGTTTACTTTCTTTTAACCCGTTATATCTTCGCAACCCAATTTTTTATTATCTTAAGGCCAATGAACAAGTTCCTCAAACGGTTAATCGTAAAATACCTAACAACCCAAAAACCAGGAGTAATCGAAACCGCTTCGCCCTATAAAACCGGTAAGGCCATCCGTGAAGTCAAGCTTAGCCTGTTCGACTCCATCAAAGGCGTTGTGCTGGTTTGCCTGGGCATCGGCTCAGCGGCCTTTGGGCTGGAGTCGTTCCTGATACCCAACTCGTTTATTGACGGCGGCGCCACCGGTATCGCCCTGCTGGTGCAGCACACCACCGGCATCTCGCTTTCGTTGCTGATAGTGCTGATAAACATACCCTTTGTCATCCTCGCCTTTAAGGTAATAGGTAAGGGCTTTGCCATAAGAACCGCCGCGGCGCTAGCGGGATTGGCGCTGGCCACAGCCTTTCTGCATTTTCCGGTAGTAACCCACGATAAGCTGCTGGTGGCCGTGTTTGGCGGCTTTTTCCTGGGCGCCGGTATCGGCCTTTCGGTAAGGGGAGGCTCGGTGATTGACGGTACCGAAGTGCTGGCCATCTACCTCAGCCGCAAGCTTAGCACCACCATTGGCGACGTTATCATCCTTATCAACATCCTGGTGTTTTCAGCCGCTGCCTACTTCCTTACCATCGAAACCGCCCTGTACTCGCTGATTACCTATTTGGCCGCTTCCAAAACCCTTGATTTTGTAATTGAGGGTATCGAGGAGTATACCGGTATCACCATTGTATCCTCGCACAGCGAGGAGATACGCGACATGGTCATCAACAAGATGGGCCGGGGGCTGACCGTGTACCAGGGCCGGCGAGGGTATGGCAAAAGCGGCGAGACCCGCGATGTGGACATTATCTACACGGTAGTTACCCGCCTGGAAATCAGCAGGATAAACGCTGAAATAACGAAGATTGACCCCAATGCCTTTGTGGTGATGAGCAGCATTAAAGACACCAAAGGCGGCATGATCAAGAAACGCCCGCTGCACTAGGGCTGTCCCGCGGCCGACCTCCCCAGGCTATCACCCCGGCCTTTCACCCCTATCGTAGTCGAGAGGCGAGGGGCCCAGAGTCCGGGGCCAGCTTTTAATCTTTAGTCAAAACTAAAAGCTAATAACTTTTTTGTTACGAGTGTTACGGTGTTACGACTGGCCTCAACCTCAACAACCGCCTGCCTTTCAGCCGTAACACCCTTTGTAAAGGTTCAAAATTTTGAACCCCTACCAGCAACTTTACAAACCTGCTTTCGTCCTGAAACCAGTTTCATCTAAAATCATAGTTCAGCAAAAAACCCCTAAAGAGGACTTTCGCCAGGTAGCTACCCTAACTGTTTACCGACTTTCCTAACAGGTTGTCTGCCTAAAAGCCCCTTTAGGGGTTTGGGGCAAAACGGTGTTACGCTGTTACGACCGGCCTCAATCTCAACAACCGCCCGCCTTCCAGCCGTAACACCCCTTGTAAAGGTTCAAAATTTTGAGCCGATACCCGCAACTTTACAAACCTGCTATCGTCCTGAAACCAGTTTCATCTAAATCATGGTCAGCAAAACCCCCTAAAGAGGACTTTCGCCAGGTAGCTACCCTAACTGTTTACCGACTTTCATAACAGGTTGTCTGCCTAAAAGCCCCTTTAGGGGTTTGGGGTAAAACGGTGTTACGACCTGTATCAACCTCAACAACCGCCTGCCTTTCAGCCGTAACACCCTTTGTAAGGGTTTAAAATTTTGAACCCCTGCCAGCAACTTTACAAAACACGTTTTGGTCCTAAAGCCAGTTTCATCTAAAATCATAGTTCAGGCAATTTTGTTACGAGTGTTACGGTGTTACGGCCAGAAAAGTGGACGCTTTGCGTCGTTTTAACTTTCAGCCTAAGTCGGCAAGTAGTAATTGGAAAAAGACAGAAATGTTTCCTTTTTACGCCAGGTTTTTCATTTTTTCCCTAAGCTCTTCTTCGCCACCGGCAATTTTGTTACGAGTGTTACGCTGTTACGGCCAGAAAAGTGGACACTTTGCATCGTTTTAAACGTTCAGCCTAAGTCGGCAAGTAGTAATTGGAAAAAGACAGAAATGTTTCCTTTTTACGCCAGGTTTTTCATTTTTTCCATAAGCTCTTCTTCGGTAAACGCGCCGTTTAACCTTTCGTAATACAACTCAATAAGTTTGGTATGGGGTATTTCCTTGATATGTATATGGTCCTGTTTACGTATCAGGTTTACATTTCTGCCCCTTGTAATAATCCAAACCTGTTTATGAGGGGTTACCGTATAGCTGTCAGTATTTACAGTAATATTTGCGCTCTTTAACTGATTTACGTAATTATTTATTTGCTGATCTTTTTCATTAACAAAGTCCTCTTTTAACGTTGCATCGTAAACAACTGTAAGGCTATTATGGAAAATAAATATACCATCGGCTTTTCCCTTATTGTTTTCGCGTGGGTGAAAATGGATAGTATTTATACCCAGCAACTGTAATAAATGATAGCAGTATTTTTCATAGTCTTCCCAATTGCAGGTGTCCATAATTGAGAAGAAAGAAGGGCTGAAGACATTTAAATTAGTTTTAATTTCAGGCAATGGGTTTTTAGCGACACGGTTTTTATTTAAATACCAACCATTTTTAAAACTACTGTACTCTTCAGCACAGTCAGTCTCGAGCAGGTGTTCCACATCAAAACGCACGGCCAGTTTTCCCAAATATGTATCGCTTCTAAAGTTTTTAGAAATGCCAATCCAGCACTTTTCAAATTCATTAGCTTTTGAAAGCTTTATAAACAATGTCTTTGCTTCGGCTGGGTGCTGGCTGTTGGCCAATCCGTCTTTAATCATCGGCATAGTAAACAGCGTAGAGTTCTGCCACTTCTTACCAAGTTTATCCCAGTGCCCCTCCCAGTTGGTCACCATTATATACTCAATATCGTTCATTTCGTTCTTTTTCATAACTAGTTTCAATTCCTATCATCCGCACAATTCTTTGTCGCCCTTCGAGTCCTCCCGGCAAGCCGGGACCTCAGGGTGACAAAGAATTTTGTCCTGCCCGCAGATTGCCGTTCAGGCCGGGAATGACGGACAGCGCTCGTAGGGTCATTCCCGGCTTGTTCGGGAATCCGTTGTGTTCAGCTGCGACAGATTCCCGCCTAAAGCGGGAATGACGGGCCGCCGCACCGCATGCATCCTTCGACTCCGCTCAGGATGACAGCAACCGCACGGTCGGGCAAGTGCGCAGGC
>DASPJH010000326.1:0-6848 GCA_035628715.1 Bacteroidia bacterium | reverse complement strand
TCAGTTGAAGCAACTACCAGTATCGCACCGTCCATCTGGGCAGCACCTGTAACCATGTTTTTAACATAGTCAGCGTGACCGGGGCAATCCACGTGGGCATAGTGACGGTTGCCGGTTTGGTACTCTACGTGCGCAGTGTTGATGGTGATACCGCGTTCTTTTTCTTCAGGAGCAGCGTCAATTGAATCGAATGAACGTGCTTCTGACAAACCTTTATCGGCCAATACTTTAGTTATGGCAGCGGTAAGGGTGGTTTTACCGTGGTCAACGTGACCGATAGTACCTATGTTCACGTGAGGTTTGGAACGGTCGAAATTCTCTTTAGCCATTTTATTGTTTGTTTAAGTATTCTTTATATTTAGTTAAAAGTTCCTTTGTTGTTAGTATTCCCCCGCACTTTTCCGTGTTCTTTTGCCGTTTATTGAGAAGTAAGCTCATTGACACTGCCAACCGTGGTTGGGATGCTTTGCCACTGAGTTATTCTCAGGCTTTTCAAACTTCTTGAGCTGTTGATGAGAATTGAACTCACGACCTCTTCCTTACCAAGGAAGTGCTCTACCCCTGAGCTACAACAGCAGGTTTTGAGCGGGAGACGAGGCTCGAACCCGCGACCTACAGCTTGGAAGGCTGTCGCTCTACCAACTGAGCTACTCCCGCATGGAAAGGAAAGGCTGTTAACCTTCCCGCATTATCCAAATCACACACAAAACCTATGGTGGGGAGAGAAGGATTCGAACCTTCGAAGTCGTAAGACAACGGATTTACAGTCCGTCCCAGTTGGCCGCTTTGGTATCTCCCCAATTTTCATTGAAAACTACTTACAAAGAACGTTGTTACTCCTTTTAAGCGTATCAGAGCCACTTGCCGGGATCGAACCAGCGACCTACTGATTACAAATCAGTTGCTCTACCAGCTGAGCTAAAGTGGCATGAAAATTCTTATAAAAAAGAACAGTCCTTTGATAACAAAGTGCCCGTGCACTTTTTTCAAAGGACTGCAAAAGTAGGTCAAAAAATTATTTGCGCAAAGAAATTTTTAAAAATTTACGGCTTTAAGCTTCTCCTTGTATTTTTTGATCTGCATTTTAAGCGATTCCACGGCCAGATCTATCGCACATTCAAAGGTGCGGCAGTGCTCTACGCAAAACAGGGTTTGGTTTTGCACGTTTAGTTTTATTTCAAGGGTTTTGTTGTTGTTATCAGTGCTTTTCTCCACCTTTAGATACACAATGGCATCAATGATATTTTCATAAAAGGTTTCCAGCTTTTCTATCTTTTTGTGGATGTAATCAATCAGTTTCTGGTCGGCGTCAAAATGGATGGATTGAATGGAAATTTGCATAGTTCTGAAAATTTAAGTTAAACAATTATGACTTAGGGTGTGATTTTTTATGGATATCCTTTAGCCGGTCAATAGTGTTATGGGTGTATACCTGGGTGGCTGCGAGACTGGAGTGGCCCAGCAATTCTTTTATGGCGTTCAGGTCAGCCCCGTTTTCAAGCAGGTGTGTTGCATATGAGTGCCGCAATACATGGGGGCTTCGTTTTTTTACGGTGGTAACTAACCCCAGATTTCCCTTAACGATGTTATAAACCAACCGGGGATATAATTTGTTTCCCTTGTTGCCAAACAAATATAAGCTTTTATCTGTTTCCTTCTGTTTCTCTGCAAGGTAATTTTCAACAAGTTTGGAGAGGGTCGGAGGCATTGGAATAATCCGCTCTTTATTGCGTTTTCCCAGCACTTTCACGGTATGGTTGGCGGTATCTGTATCCGATTCTTTTAAATTAATCAGTTCGCTGAGGCGCATGCCGGTTCCATACAATAGTTCTATAATAACGCGGTTTCTTAATCCCTCAAAGCTGTCGGCATCCTCAGGAAGTATCCTTTCAGTAAGTACTTCCATTTTGCTCTTTTCAACAAATACAGGCAGTTGCTTAGGCTTTTTTGGGGCCTGCACCTTCAGCATGGGGTCGCCGGTTATCCGGCCGTTTTTGCGCAGGTATTTGAAAAAGCTTTTTAACGAGGATATTTTACGGTTCACGGATGTAGCTTTCACTTCATTCCCCAATAACGATGCCAGCCATGAGCGGACATGCCCGTGTGAAATATCGGAAACGCTTATAGTGCCGTAGTTTTCAGTAAGATACTGCGAGAATTGATCAAGATCGTTTTGATAGGCAGTAAGGGTATGATAAGAGTATTTCTTCTCTACCGCTAGATATTCTGTAAAAAACAAAATTTCTGTATCCATCGTACTCGTTGAGCCGAAAGATACAGAAATTTTATATAACAGGCAACAACTCTTAGTTGTCGCCTATGGTTTGCTGTTGTTGCTTGTAAGCGGCTTTGATAACTGCCATCCTGCGGGTAATAGATGGTTTTTCAAATGCCTGGCGGCGACGAAGCTCCTTCAATACACCAGTTTTTTCAAACTTCTTTTTGAATTTCTTCAGGGCCTTATCTAAACTTTCGTTTTCTTTTACGTTTACTAAAATCATGTTAAAAATTCCAAATGGGCTGCAAATATAAAAATTGTTGATTTTGTTTACAAGAGATTATTTTAAAATCTCGCGCGAAATAACAAGTTTTTGAATTTCTGATGTTCCCTCGCCAATGGTGCATAGTTTGCTGTCACGATAGAACTTTTCAACCGGGTAGTCTTTGGTGTATCCATAGCCACCGAAAATTTGTACGGCATCGTTGGAAACCCTTACTGCAACCTCTGATGTATAATACTTAGCCATTGCTGACAGTTTGTTTAGGGGCAGCTTGCGGTTTTTGCAATCGGCAGCCTGCATGGTAAGCAGTTCACCGGCTTCTATCTGGGTAGCCATATCGGCTAGTTTAAAGGCAATACCCTGGAAATCTCCAATCGGCCTGCCAAACTGTTCCCGTTCTTTTGCGTATTTTACCGAGGCTTCGTAAGCGCCTTTGGCAATGCCTAATCCAAGGGCAGCTATTGATATACGGCCGCCTTCCAGCACTTTCATAGCCTGTTTAAAGCCCTGGCCTACTTCGCCCAGTATCTGGCTTTTGTGTACGCGGCAGTTTTCAAATATCAGTTCGGTGGTTTCGCTGGCGCGCATTCCCAGTTTATTTTCCTTGCGTCCGGGCCTGAAACCGGGAGTGCCTTTTTCAATTACAAATGCAGATATACCGTTGCTGTCCAGCAATTCGCCGGTACGCACCATTACTACTGCTACATCGCCTGTTTTACCGTGTGTAATCCAGCTTTTGGCGCCGTTTATTACCCAGTAATCGCCATCCTGAACGCCTACGGTCATCATGCGGAAGGCATCCGAACCGGTGTTGGGTTCGGTCAGTCCCCAGGCGCCAATCCATTCAGCAGTGGCCAGTTTGGGCATGTATTTCTTTTTTTGTTCTTCCGAGCCAAATTGCAGGATATGGCCGGTGCACAAAGAGTTGTGCGCCGCAACTGACAAACCTATTGAGCCGCACACTTTAGCAATTTCGCTTATAACGGTAACGTATTCGAAATAACCAAAGCCCGAGCCGCCGTATTCCTGCGGAACCAGCACGCCCATAAGGCCCATTTCGCCGAGTTTTTTAAAAACGTCCACCGGAAATTCCTGGCTTTCGTCCCATTCCATCATTTTAGGACGGATATGCCTGTCGGCAAATTCACGTACCATATCGCGTACCATGCGCATATTTTCAGTTTCAGCAAAGCCAAAAGTAGCTGTAGAGTCTATCATTGTTTGAGCGGAATTCATTTTTCAGAATAAGTTACAGAATATCTGATTTTCGCAAAAGTAGGGCATAAATGCCAATGAATTGCAAACTATTGGGTAAAATGTTTAAACATCTACCCAATAAACCCTTAGTGTTTTAGCCTATTTCCACAGTAAATAGTGTTTCATAATCCCGGCCATACGGCTATCAAAACCGCTTTTTTCCAGCAGGTCGTCAAGGCCGGTTGCCTGGTTTTTATCCCGTATCCTGATAAGGGCAACAGATTGCTTATAGTTTATATACGGGTGCTGCGAAAGCTGTTTTTGGGTGGCGGTAGCTATGTTAATTTTTTTAATCAGCGCCGGGTTAACAGCAAGTTTGTTTTTAATGGCCTTCATCCGCTGCTGTTTTTCTTCCAGTGTGTTTCCATAAACTATAAAAGCTTCGTCCAACTGGTCGAGTGTATAAAAGCCACCGCTTTTTCGCCGATAGTCCAAAATTTTGTGAGCATAGAAGGGGCCAATGCCCTTAACGGCAACTAGCTGAAGCGAATCAGCAGAATTAATCTCCACCGGTTGACCGGGCGCCACGGCTTGCGGAAGTAAGAGGTATGGCTCATAAATACGGAAAAGACTATCCGGCAGGTTGTACAGTTTTGAAAAGTCGGTCCGGGTTTTAAACGGGCCGGCTTTATCGCGGTAGTTAATAACCTGGTTGGCAAGATGCTCGCTAAACCCCATGGCCACCAGCGAATCTTTTGATATGGTATTGGGATTAAAAGGTTTTAGCTGTGAGGCCTGCGCAGTACTGTCGTTCTTGTTTCCGGCTAATTCCGAAAGGGCGGCGGTGTTATCTCTGAACAGTTGCAAGGCTGCTGCCTCATCCGTTGATGCCCAGTAGGGAACGGTTTGTTTGGCAACCAGCAATGCCACCAAAATAAACAGCAGGAAGACGATACCGTTTCTTTGCCTCCTGCTGAACTGGAAATATTCTTTTACGCTCAAAGTTTGAAGTTTGATGTTTGAAGTTCCTGGCTTATCATAAACTTGTAAACTTTGGAGAAACCTAATAGTCTTTAAAAATTTCTTCAGCTTCTACACTGAAGCCCTTGATTACCTTAGATCGTACCGCACCTGTTATTTCGGCGAAGGATGATAAAACGGAATTGCCGTTTTCAAGGCAGTATACTTCTATAGAGTGGTATTTAGGATCTACTATCCAGTATTCTTGATGCCGGTCTTTTCGTATATGTTCTTTTTTGTAATGCGTACGTTAGGGTTGTTGCCGGGTGATACAATTTCAATAATACATTTATAATCTAAGAGAAGATTTTTATTCTTCCCTGTAATAACTATGATACTTGGCGGGAAAGGCTCTGTTACCTTTTTCAGCTGATGTTTTACACTCTGGTGAGATGGATTAGATTTTATCTCAACTGTTCGCGGCAATACCAGCTTGCCATTGATAATCTCACACCTCAATTCAGCCGGAAGTAAATTATAATCTGCGTACGTCCAGTTATCCTTTTGAGGTATGTCTATCACCATAGCCATGTTCGTCAAATATATAAAAAATTAGCCGTCTGACTTTCCGGCTACAAGTATCAGTTAATACTCTGTAACGCCTGAAAGTAAACGGCTAATAACTATTTACTGTTAACTGTAACTATCCCGTTAGTATACCGCCACCAGCTTATCAACGTTATACACGCCGTCAGCCAGTTTTTGTTTTACTTCAGTGAAAGCTTTCAGGGTTTCTTCCACATCTGCCAGGCTGTGTGCCGCCGTGGGAATAAGGCGCAGTAGTATTACGCCCTTAGGCACTACCGGGTATACCACTATCGAGCAGAAAATATCATAGTTCTCGCGTAAATCGTGGGTAAGGGCGGTTGCCTCAGGTATAGTACCGTTCAATATCACAGGTGTTACGGGTGAAGTAGTAGCCCCAATGTTAAAGCCACGCTCGCGCAAACCGTTTTGCAGTGCATTAACAATGGTCCACAGCTTGTTTTTGTGTTCGGGATTGCTGCGTAACAGTTCAAGACGTTTCAAGGCGCCTATAACCATTGGCATAGGCAGGCTTTTGGCAAAGATTTGCGAACGCATATTGTAGCGGAAATGCTTTACAATAGGCTTTTTGCTGCAAAGAAATGCACCGATACCGGCCATGCTCTTGGCAAAGGTTCCGAAATAAATATCTATTCCGTTGTCATCCACACCTTGTTCTTCACCAATACCGGCTCCTGTTTTACCCATGGTGCCAAAACCGTGGGCATCATCCACAAACAGGCGGAAATTATATTTAGATTTCAGTTTAACAATTTCTCCGATATTACCCTGCGCACCACTCATACCAAATACACCTTCAGTAATTACCAGGATGCCGCCACCGGTTTCTTTAACCAGGTTGGTAGCACGTTTCAACTGGGTTTCCAGGCTCTCCATATTGTTGTGGGCGTATACAAACCGTTTGCCCATGTGCAGGCGCACGCCGTCAATAATACAGGCGTGGCTTTCGGCATCGTACACAATTACATCGTGGCGGTCTACCAAACAGTCAATGGCGCTAACCATGGCCTGGTAGCCGTAGTTTACCAGTATGCCATCTTCGTAACTGATAAAATCAGCCAGTTCGCGTTCCAGTTGTTCGTGGTAGTTGCTGTTACCGCTCATCATGCGGGCACCCATCGGGTAAGCCATTCCAAATTTGGCGGCAGCATCGGCATCGGCCTTGCGCACTTCCGGGTGGTTGGCCAGCCCTAAATAATTATTTAAGCTCCAGATTAGCTTGGTTTTACCCCTGAACAGCATGCGGCTTCCTATTTCGCCTTCCAGCTTTGGGAACATATAATAGCCCTCGGCTCCTTCAGACCACATGCCCAGCGGGCCGGGTTTACCTTCTATTTTCTCAAATAAATCCATATTGATAACTCTTACGGTGCGCAAAATAAGCGAAAATATTATCCACAACGATGGGTTTACTTAGTTTATGCACAGGGTGGGTAATTTATTCCGAGCTAGCCACACCATCACTAATTACTAGTCAGGTTGGTTTTGAACCACTTTCCCATTGACATCCAAAACAATAATGCGTTCTTCAGGGCCCTTTTCCAGTTCTATTTTGTAGGTGACATTTGTTCCTTCTTCAATTTT
>DASPJH010000325.1:0-2126 GCA_035628715.1 Bacteroidia bacterium | reverse complement strand
GGCATATAAACCCCGCACATCCCCTTATTCTTTCCAGGGTTTAAAAAAATCAGGACTGGAAATAATGCGTAAAGTGGCTGATGAATTTGATATGATGGTAGTAACGGAGCTGCTTGATTTATCGGCACTTGAAGAAGTAAGCCAATATGCTGATATATTACAGGTAGGCACCCGTAACATGCACAATTATCACCTGTTACGTGCTTTGGGCAAACAAAAACTTCCTGTGCTGCTTAAAAGAGGTTTTAGCGCAACGGTTGAAGAGTGGTTACTGGCAGCGGAACATATTTTGCTGGGTGGTAACGATATGGTTATACTATGCGAACGCGGCATCCGCACTTTTGAACCGGCCACCCGGAATACACTTGACCTGTCCGCTGTGGCGCTGGCAAAACAATTATCGCATTTACCAGTTATAGTTGACCCCAGCCAGGGTACCGGTGACAGCCGTCTTATCACCCCGCTTTCACTGGCGGCAATGGCTGTAGGTGCTGACGGGCTGATGGTGGAAACACACAACGACCCATCACATGCATTGTCAGACGGGCAACAGTCGCTGAATTTCGGGCAGTTTGAGGAGTTACTCACCGGCCTGAGAAAAATTAGCCAGCTGGACAGCCGACCCTTCGATTTTGACAGTAAAAGTGTTAAATTTACATCCTGATTTAACGGAGACCTGATTATAACAAAATATTTACCCTGATAATAAATTTCTTAATAGGCTAATTTTATGTGCGGAATTGTAGGTTACATTGGCCATCGCGAGGCTTACCCCATCCTTATTAAAGGTTTAAAGCGTCTTGAATATCGCGGATACGACAGCTCGGGTGTAGCAATTTTCAACCACAACCTGAAGGTTTTTAAAAAGAAAGGCAAAGTTAGCGACCTCGAAGAAGTCGTAAAAGGCCAGGATATTTCAGGAAACATAGGGATTGGGCATACCCGCTGGGCCACCCACGGCGAACCTAATGATGTGAATGCCCACCCCCATCTCTCACAGGCCGGTAATATGGCCATCATTCATAATGGTATTATTGAGAACTACCACTCGCTGAAGCAGGAGCTGATGAAGCGGGGTCACGATTTTAAAAGCGAAACAGATACCGAGGTGCTGATTCACCTGGTAGAAGATATTCAGAAAAACTCAGGCGTTGAGTTTGAGGAAGCAGTGAGGCTGGCGCTGAACGAGGTGGTGGGCGCTTACGCTATAGTAATTGTAAACCGCGATGAGCCCGACTTTTTGATCGGGGCTCGTAAAGGAAGCCCCATGGTGCTGGGAATTGGTGATGATGAATACTTTATAGCCAGCGATGCTGCACCATTGGTAGAATATACCAAAAACGTTATTTACCTGGACGATGGCGAAATAGCCATTATAAAGAATAAAGAGCTCACAATTAAAACCATTGACAATGCTGTAAAAACGCCTTACATACAGCAGTTGGAAATGGATCTTGAGCAAATAGAAAAAGGTGGTTACGACCACTTTATGATTAAAGAGATTTATGAGCAGCCCCGCTCGGTAAGAGACAGTTTCCGCGGACGTATAAGCCTGAACGACAACAACATCCAAATGGCGGGTGTGAACCAGTATATGGACAAACTGGTGAACCTGCGCCGTATGATAATTGTAGGCTGCGGTACCTCCTGGATTGCCGGCTTGGTGGGCGAATACCTGTTTGAAGAGTTTGCCCGTATACCGGTAGAGGTTGAGTATGCATCTGAGTTCCGCTACCGCAACCCTGTTATTAATGAGCAGGACTTTGTTATCGCCATTTCGCAATCGGGTGAAACCGCCGATACCCTGGCTGCCATTGAACTGGCAAAATCCCGCGGAGCGACGATTTTTGGTATTTGCAACGTAGTAGGCTCATCCATTCCCCGCATTACCGATGCAGGAGCATACACGCATGCCGGTCCCGAAATCGGGGTAGCCTCTACCAAAGCCTTTACCGCACAGGTTACCGCCCTGGCGCTTATGGCCCTGGCCATCGCCAAGAAAAAAGGAACTGTAAGCGAGGAGTATTTCCGGAAGCTTACGTTTGAGTTGGAAACCATTCCTGATAAAATACAGCAGATATTGGACACCTGCGCTCCACAGCTGGAATATATTGCGGGCGACTATA
>DASPJH010000324.1:0-2129 GCA_035628715.1 Bacteroidia bacterium | reverse complement strand
TTATTCCTTCTGGGATGTAGTTGGCAACTAAAGTCGGAATACCAATACCAAGGTTTACATAATATCCATCCTGTAACTCTCTTGCTATACGCTGTGCTATCTGATTTTTGTCTAACATTTCGAATTTGAGATTTAATTATGTCCTTTTCCTAATGGTTTTCTGTTCAATCCGCTTTTCATAATTGGTGCCTTGGAAAATACGATGAACAAAAATACCAGGGGTATGTATATAGTTTGGATCGAGTTCTCCTGGCTCCACCAGCTCTTCCACCTCGGCAATGGTAATTTTACCCGCCATGGCCATCATTGGGTTAAAGTTGCGGGCGGTTTCCTTATATATAAGGTTGCCCATCGTATCTCCCTTCCAGGCTTTAACGATGGCAAAGTCGCTGTTAAAAGCGTATTCCATCAGGTAGGTTTTACCATTGAAATCGCGGGTTTCCTTACCTTCGGCCACTTCAGTACCCACGCCTGCCGGAGTATATATAGCAGGCATACCGTAACCGGCGGCCATGCAGCGGGTAGCCAGCGTACCCTGCGGAACCAGTTCCACTTCCAGCTCGCCGCTTAGCAGCTGGCGCTCAAACTCGGCATTCTCACCCACGTAAGAAGCAATCATCTTTTTTACCTGGCGGGTTTGCAGCAATAGCCCGATGCCAAAATCATCCACACCGGCATTGTTACTAATGCAGGTAAGGTTTTTCACCCCCTTGCGCACCAGGGCATTGATACAATTTTCAGGGATACCGCACAACCCGAAGCCGCCTAACATCAGTACGGCTCCATCGTGTATGTCTTTAACTGCCTCATCGGCATTGGCTACTACTTTTTTGCTCATAGCTTTTAAAACTCGGGGCCGAAGTTAGGGGAAAGGTTTTTAAAGTGCCAATACACCAATGTGTCAATAATGTGTCAATGGGGTAATATGCCAATGTGCTAATGGGAATTTTGCGTTACCTGAGCAGGGGTGGCGGGTGAGAACACCCTGCCACGGCGGGCTAAAGTGCCAATATGCTAATTGCCAATGGGACGATGTGCCAATGTGGTAATGGGAATTTGAAGATTTGAAAATGAATTAATTTGAAAATGCGTATGGCTGCAATCCGTTACTATTAATTTTTATTATTAATATTTGAAGATTACGTCCAGAGTTTAGGTTTAAACCTAAACTCTGGACGTAATCTTCACAGTATGGGATTTTAATTCCATGCAAAACGCCTCACGCCCGCAATGACGAACGTTATGTTTTATTATTTCTGCAACCGTATTTCTACATAAATACTCTTCAGTGTAATGGTATTATTTTGGTAACTTACCACGTATTCATCCACATCATCGTTTACCAGTTGCGGAATTTTAATCATGCTTTTAGCGGCGTCCCATGTCCAGGTAATGCCCTGGCTATTATTTTCAGGAAGAATTTCCGTGCCCAAATAGGTACAGTTGCTGGTTCCTGCGCCGGTCATTTTATGGGTATGCAGCTCGCCGTTCAGCGCCATGCTTCCGCCATTTGAAGTGCTGAAAGACATAGTACCAGAATTCATTTTATATTCATCAAAATATTCGGTTCCGTTGCAAAAGTGGTTTCCGCGTTTGTGCAGCTTAAACTGGTCTTCTCCATCCACATTTAAATAGGTTATTTTCCAGGGCGAGCCGCCTACCAGCACTTTATCCAGCGGTAAGTGCAGTTCGGCATCAATTACTTTCGATACCGTTCCGAATTTACCTGTAACGGTTATGCGGAAGGTAAACGGTGTTGCAGGGTCGCTGATGCCTTCGGAGGTGAATTTTACCTGGCGACCCTTATCAGTGTCAATATACTCCACTTTTATTTTGGAGTTGCTTATTTGATCAATGGTATAACCGGCCACAAGCACCTTGCGGGTTTGCGGAGAAGGCACTGTAATTTCAGGCGCATACGGAAGAAACTGGCCCATGTTGTCCATGGTTTGGTTATAATCCTCAATAGCGTTCAGCATTAACGCAAATTCATCAGAAAAACCGGCCTGCCCGGCACCCAGGTTCACCAGGTTTACACCTGCCGCTAAATCGCTGGCAACGCCGTCGGTAAATATGGTTGCGGCTTTTTGGCTCACATCTTCCAGCGATTCAAGGCCAAACGGATCGCT
>DASPJH010000323.1:0-5518 GCA_035628715.1 Bacteroidia bacterium | reverse complement strand
GGTTACCGTATACACACCGTCGTTTTCGTATGTATGAGTTGGATTAGCGCTGCTGCTGGTGTTTTCTGAACCGCTGGCAGGGTCGCCAAAGCTCCACTCATACTCAGCGCCTGTAGGCTGGCTGGTTACAGCAGTAAAGGTTACCGGCTCAGGTTCGCATTCAATAAGCGGGTTACCGGTTATTACAGCTGTAGGTATGGGGAAGATACCAATCTCAAACTCTTTTATTTCCGGTGTACAAACTGCGTCAGGACCGGTGGTTTGTACCCGTATGGTAAATTTCTCATCGGTTATATCCTGGGTGCCGGGAGCATACTGAGTAGCATCATTAGTGCTGGTAGGCTGGTTTGCACCGCCGTCAAAATTACCATCACCCAACCGCTCCCAAAGTACGCCGGTGGCTATGGTGTAGCTGGCTGATATGCTGAATATCTCTCCTGCACAGGCAGCCTTGGGTACATCCACAGTTAGAGTAGGTCTTTCCTGAACGATCACCTCGCTGCTGGCTTCGTGTGTACAACCGGTAAGCGGGTTTCTATAGAAGTAATTCAGTTTATACGTACCAGGGCCTGCAGTAGTAGCATTAAACTGTCCACCAGGGCCTACGCCGCCTTCACCACTCCAGTCACCGTTCAGGGGGAAGCCGTGGGGAGCCAGTTGTATGGCGCCTGCATCTTCACACCATTTGCCGGGATCGGAAATGTACACATTCGGGCGGGGTTTAACACGTATCCTTACCGAGTCGGTAACCGGGCAATTGTTGCCGGGTATATCATAGGTATAGTATACCCAGTTTTGGCTGTTGTTGCTATCGGGAAGGTCGGGGTTAAAGAAATGTCCTGCCTCAAGTCCCAGTCCGCCGGGTTTCTGGCTCCAGGTACCTCCCTTGGGGGCAAGATTGGGAGTATTATCCAGGTCAATAGAGGCATCATTCTGGCACATATCAGGAAGCAGGCCGGCCTCTACTAAAGGCACTTCACGGATGGTTATCTCAGCAGTGTCATAATTGCTGCAGGTGGTGTTATTGTCGGTAAGGCGCAGTATCACATCGTATGTCTGACCCTGCGGAAGCTGAGAAATATTCAGCGACCAGTTGCCAAAACCTCCCTGCACAATTGCACTTTGTGCCTGTGGATCTTCAGAGCTCCAGGAACGCCCGAAGTTAAAGCCGGTTCCCTGTGTAATAAGGTCGAAAAGGTTTAACTGAGGGTCGTAACCGCAATAGCTCATGTCCTTGATTTTCACCACAGGAAGCGGGTTAATGGGTATAGAGGTGGTAGCGCTGTTGGTACAGCCGTTACCATCGGTTACGGTATATTTTATAGTATGGCCAGGGGTAATATTGGCACCTGCTTCTTTAGGATTAAAGAAGCTTCCGTTAATAATATTAGGGTTAGTGGCGTGGCTCCAGGTACCGTTAGTAATGGTAGGAGAAGATATTGCCTCAAACGTAAGGTTAAAAGGGTTATCGTTCACACAACGCTTACCTACCGGTGAGAAAATTATCTGCGGAAGCTGAACCAGCGTTACCTTTAAGGTGTCCCAGTTGGTACAGGTCAGCCCCTGCCACGTCCTGGTAGCTTTAACGCGTACCTCGCTGTTACCCATCACTGTAAAATTATATTTCTCAGTAGAAGAGGCAGGCGAGCCATAATTGTCTATACTGCTGTACCACACATAGCTGTCAGCGCCTGTTGCGGTAATTTTTGCAGTGTCTTTATTGCACACATTCAGGTTAGGGCCTATTTCAACCGGTACGGTGTTAACAAACAACGTCATCGTATCAAAGTTGTTACAGCCAATGGTATCGGTTACTTTAACAGTATACTGGTTGCTGTCTTTCACAACAATATCACGGGTGGTTTGGCCATTGCTCCAAAGAAACTTCAGCTTCAGTTTGTTCGCTGTGCTGTCAGCAATAGCTTCCAGGGTTTTTATCTGGTCAAAGCAAATGCGGGCATCGGGGCCTAAGCCTACAGGAGGCAGCGGCTTCCAGGTTACTTTTATGGTATCACTGTTCTCGCATCCCGCATCATCTTTTACACTGATCCAGAAAGCAGAATCTTTTCCGGGGTTCACCGTCACATTGTCAACATTACCGGCTACGTTCCAGTTGTAAACAAAAGGAGCGGTGCCATACTTGGTTTGTGCCTGCAGGTCCATAGGGTTGCCGGCGCATATAAAAGTATCTTCGGGCAGGATAACCTGCACAAATGGGTCTATAATTACGGTGTCAACAAAAGGGTTGGCGCAGGTAGCTGTTTTTAAAGTAAGGAACAGTCTGTTTACACCCGGCTGCATGCGTATGGTGTCTTTTTTCTTATTACTGAAAGCAATACTCTTGTTGTTGCTGTCCTTCACCACCCATTCGTAAAGAAGACCGGGATAGTTTTTTGCCGGGGTAAAATCAATAGCTACCCTGCCGCAAATAAGCTTGTTTATTTCCCGCGTTGCTTTCGGGCTTTCCCGCACCGTTATACTAAAGGCTTTGATAGACTGGCCTGCCAGCGGACAGGCATCGTCTTTTGCAGTAATAGTAAAGGTATATGGCGTACTGCTTACATCGGCATCACCGGGGGTCCAGCATACAGAGCCTGTGGCCAGCCGTTTGGCGCCGTTGGTGTGGGCAAAGGTAGCCCGCGGTATACCACGGTTCCAGCTTATTTTTACAGTATCGTTATTATCCGGGTCATCCGTGGTAATATCAATACACACTTGCTGGCCCGCGCAGGCAACTTCATTCCTGCCCGCAATTTTGGGCACTTTGTTATTGGGACAGTTCACCACGATAATCTGCATATCCCGCCGCGTGACGCCCACCTTGGTCATTACCCCGTTTATTTTCCGCCACTCGGTAACCTGCAATACCATTACAGTAATCTGGTTTTGAGCAGTAGGGCGGAAGCTGATATCACCTGTAGTTGAATCCATGTGGAAACCGGCAGGGAAATTCAGGTTCCTTCCCATTGGGAAGCCCAGGTAAGTAATAGGGTTAAGATAGCTCCATGAGCCTGAGTAACCGATAGGAGAACCAAATCCGCTCAGGGGCTCAGCCAGCTCATAGGAAAGAGAATCGCCGTTATCAATTGTATCCAGTGCACCGTTGTTAAACACAAAGTCCTGGCCCAGGCATACCAGGGCTGCAGGCTTAGAGCTAAACTGAGGGCTGCTGTTACAGGGGTTGATACACTTGTTCAGCAGGGCATAAGTATAAAAATTCTGATCGGCAGCGCCGGTAGTGATCAAACTGCTTCGTGCTGATTGCTGCCAGCCGAGCCTTACCTCGCAGCAGTTTAAAGCGCTCAGGTCTACCACGCCGGTAAAAACGTGCTCTTCAATACCATAAGGGTATGAGCCGCTGCAACGGCTTTGTGTGGTACAGCGCTGATCAATACCGGTAATGTCCTTAACGCTTACGTTAGGAAGAACCTGGTTGAACCCGCCTGCCCCTGTTGCACAGTTAATCTCCAGTGCCGAATTACTCAGCGTAACACCGTTACAGTCACGGTATACCGTAACTGTTACTTCATATTTGCCGTTTCCAAGACATTTATAGGTAATATCGCTACCCACAAGGTGGGTGGCGCCTACCCTTCCTGCCGAAATAAGCAAGAGTAAAAAAGTTAATATAGATAGAAGTTTTTTCATACTGTCGTTATCTTGTCTTACTATAAGAGAACATTCGAATCCTGATTTGTTGCCCCAAAGGCCGTAATTTTATACAAAAAGTTCTCTGTTTGCAAGCCCGTTAAAAAAAATTTAAATGTAATTACCTCATTTCCAAACGGCTGTGCCCTCTGTGCAATTTTTACAAATATCAATATTGGCACGTCCTTTTAATACTTTTTGCCGGAAGTCAACATATTTCTCACCTCTCCACACTTCGTTAAACCCGGCATATTTTAAATCGCCCAGCTGGTGGGTTGCATCCTTATCAAAACAGCAGGGCACCACCAGTCCGTCCCAGGTAATCACGCAACTGTGCCACAGTTTCCAGCAGTGGTTCAGCAATGCGTTTTTAATACTGAAACCTGCCGCCACTTTTTTATACCTGCTATACTCTTCGTTGCCTGGTATCAGGTCGCTGCCGGTTTCATAATCGTATACCTGGGCGGTTTTAATACCCAGCTCATCCACACCGTACTCTTTAGATAAACGCTTAACTTCGGGTATTTCGTGTTCGTTATGGCTGAAAACTATAAACTGCCATATAATATGTGGCGTTGAAGATTTCAGCTCCCGCTTCCATTTCACCAGGTTTCGCGTTCCCTCCAGCACTTTGTCCAGCTTTCCGCCTATGCGGTATTTTTTATAGGTTTCCTCGGTTACCCCGTCTATCGAAATGATAATCCGGTCGAGGCCGCTTTCCACCGTTCTGCGGGCATTTGCATCATCCAGGTAATGAGCATTGGTACTGGTTGCCGTATAAATGTTTTTTTGATGTGCGTATTCCACCATATCCAAAAATCCGGTGTTCAGATAAGGCTCTCCCTGGAAATACAGTATCAGGTACGACAAATCCGGTGCCAGCCTGTCAAGCACGCCTTTGTACAGGTCGCCCTGCAGCATGCCGGTGGGCCGGCTGAACGCACGTAAGCCACTGGGACACTGCGGACAACGCAGGTTGCAGGCGGTTGTAGGCTCAATGGAAATACTGATGGGATTTCCCCAGTGAACAGGCTTTTTAGTCACTTTGGATACAAAATAGGATACAGTGACTTTTACAATATTATACAACCTGCGAGGGGTGAGTTTGGAAATAAAGTT
This sequence comes from Bacteroidia bacterium, assembly GCA_035628715.1. Lineage (GTDB taxonomy): Bacteria > Bacteroidota > Bacteroidia > UBA8524 > UBA8524 > SB11. Next base: position 751 of record DASPJH010000323.1, on the reverse strand, counting down.
AAGTCCGTCTTTCAGGTTGCGGTTCATCGGGCATCAATCGTAAAGTTCAAAGTTAATTTGTTTGCGGGTATATCCCATTTCCTTCAGGCGGTTTTTTGCTTCCCGCACCATATTGCTCCACCCGCAGATGTAAAATACTGCCGGGCGGCGGTCAGCAAAAAGCTCCTCGTACACCGGGTGCACATAGCCGTTATAGCCCGGCCAGCTTTCCTCCCGCGATAATACCGGGATAAACTTAAACTCCGGGTGCTCTGCTGCCAGTTGCTCAAACTCCGCCCGGTATAAAATATCCTGCCGGGTACGGTTGCCAAACACCAGGTACATATTGCGGTGGGGTATATTTTTATTGATAATATGCTGCGCCATAGCCCTGAAGGGGGCCACACCCGTGCCCGTAGCTATAAAACAAATATCGGTGGCAATAGGTTCTTCCAGCACAAAACGGCCCTGGGCAGGCGATACCCGCAGCAGGCTGCCCTCTTTTATGTCCTTAAACAAAAAAGGCGTTCCGGCCCCGTCTTCTTTTAAAACGATGCACAGCTCAAACTCGTTGCCATTGGGGGCAGATGCAATGGAGTAGCTCCGCGTGGTATATTCATGGGCTATAGGCAGGTCGAGCATTACAAACTGGCCCGGCAAAAAATCAAACACCGGGACATCTTTAACAGAAAGTATATACCTGCGCACCGAGGGGCTTTCATCAATTATCCCCGTAACTTCAGCAGTATAAAAATCATCAGCCATAATCAGC
>DASPJH010000322.1:0-2133 GCA_035628715.1 Bacteroidia bacterium | reverse complement strand
CTGGTTGGCCCCTTTAGGGGTCGGGGTAAACTCAAAGTTGATGTCACTATAGCACCAATGATTTCAACCACTCCCCACCCTGTCATTCCGTAAGAATCTTCTTCCGGCCTGGGTAAATTGTGGCAGTGTCCACGTTGGGAGGAGTTCCTTCCAGGATGACAACGTGGACAGCTACTTTTAAAAGTTGATGTCACTACAGCACCAACGGATTCAGCCACTCCCCACCATGGATCCCGTAAGAATCTTCTTCCGGCCTGGGTAAATTGTGCCAGTCGTCCACGCCGGGAGGAGATCCTTACAGGATGACAATCTGGACAGCTACTTTTAAAAGTTGATGTCACTAGAGCACCAACGGATTTAAAGAACAGCTCCTAATCTTTCTACTCCTTAAAGTCATAATACAGACAAATCCTGTTACGGGTGTTACGCTGTTACGGCCCATCCGGGCGGGCAGTTTTCCGGACAGCTGTCTTCCAGTTTAAGGTATTTCATCCCTGTTCAGACTTTAAAAGAACGTTTCCACTGTACTAATTGGATAATGTGAAAATTGTACCTCTAAACCGCAATAATTTTTTATTACTCACGTATATTTGATAGTAAATGAGGCAATTTCTTTTTATACCATGTAAAAGAGAACGCGCCGGTAATTATAAGGGCTACTGTTACCGGCGAAAAAAACCTTGTTACTACTTTTTATATCATACCCGACAGCAACACCATCAGTATTGGATACGATATGTGCGCTGGTGGTTTTCGGCTGGATAATGCCGGGCTGTATAAAGTAGCGTTTGATGTTATAAATGCCTCGGGCAATGTTGTGCCGTGGAAAGGAAAACCAATAATATTTACCAGGCCAACGCCCGAGCATTACAGGCATTGACGGCCGGGGTATAATTTTTGCTTACAACCAGGCATTTATGAGACTTGTAATCACCCTTTTGTTATTGATTTTTTCTTCGGGATTGTACTCGCAGTCCTATAAAATCGTTCCGGGGAATGTTCTGGATTTTGGGGAGGTAGAGATTGGAACGAATAAAGTTTCACATGTATTATTAATTAATTTATCAGATACTCCACTTATAATAACTAACGTCTTTTGGGGAGAGCCCTGCTTCGCACCAGGTTATGCTGAAGCGCCTGTATTCAAAGGCGACACGTTAGTAATTAAATACGCTTTTTATACATTTAGCATGCCTGCCGGGACAAACGTAAGCAAAAGCTCTTTGGTGCAGACAAATCACGGCAGTTTCTCTATTTTTCTTAAGGCAAAGGTGGTAAGAAAGCCGGAACTGTTAAATGGTGATACCGTTTTTCAAACTGTTGAACACATGCCTGAATTCAAGGGCGGGGAAACTGATATGGTGCGCCACGTCAGCAAAAATTTTAGTTATCCTGAACAGGAAGAGCTGCAATTCTTCTTTAGGGTGAGTTTTATTATTGATACAACCGGGAAAGTAGTTAATCCTGAAATTATTAATCCGTATTATAACAATGAATTAACTCAGGCCGAAAGCAACTTATTAGAAGTCTTTAAAGCCATGCCTGCCTGGACTCCCGGCTGGCATAACGGGCGTAAAGTGCCGGTAAGGGTGCAGGTGCCGGTTCACATTAAAATAAAGTAATGCAACCCCGCACAGGTTCCTGCCTTCAGCAGGAATGACGGCCCTGGCACTTAACCGTCATAATGCGCCCAGCGTTCAGCAATTTTCAGGGAATAGTCAATAAAGGCGGTTAAACCTTTGTCATACTCCTGGTTGCCAAGAGAATTGCCTTCTCCGTCCAGCACGGTTTGGGTAAACTGTGATTCAAACGCTTTGGCACTCACTACTGAGTGGCTGCCCAGCACATTTATCAGTTTATTATAAATGGTAGTAAGCTGGGTGGTAGGGATGCGGCCTCCCCTTCCGTTCGATGTACCAACAAATGCAAACACTTTTCCGTCGAACAGGTGACGGTGCTGGCGGGTGCCCAGCTGGTGTATCATATTAACCAGTTCGGCGGCAGGAAACCAGTTGTACTCAGGGCTTAGCACAAAAATAAGGTCGGCGTTTTTCCAGCCATCCAGCAGTTTTTGCTGAAAAGGCGTCAGTTGGTTTTCATCCACGATGCCCTGGTTAATGAATGGAATATCAT
>DASPJH010000321.1:0-2412 GCA_035628715.1 Bacteroidia bacterium | reverse complement strand
CGATGTTAGCGTAAAAACAGAGAGAATTGGCGAAAAGACTTCGGTAAAAGAAACCAGGGGCGGCGTATATGAAGATATGAACCGGTTTGGATACGGCCTTTCGGCAGGATACGAATTCCGTGTAGCCGGTATGTATTCACTGGGCCTGCGCTATAACCAGCAATTAAATGATATTACAAAAGGCAGCTTTTTTATGGATAATAAAAAACACCTACCGGCTGATTTACAGCTGTACTTAAAACTGAACCTAAGCAAGTAATGAAACCTTTTATAATACTTGTTCTGACCATTTTAACCATGTTCCTTTCGGGCTGTAAGCAAAATGACATACCCGAGCCGGTGGAGGAAACTCCTGCCGTGTGGATAGAATGCGAGATAAACGGCATGCCATTTAAAATGGAAGCAGGCGAAAATGCTGTATATGCTACTGCAATAGCCAACGATTTTGATGTGAACAAAAGGGAATACATCTTTAAAATGGACGCCCTGGCATTAAAAAAGTCGTTCCAGATATCCATTTATAATTACCAGCACAAACTGGGCGATATGTATGAGGACCTGGACAGCACCATTAAACCAGGCGAGGGGAGGTTTTTATACACCAGTATGTGGCCCAATTTTAAGCCGTTGCCATCGCGCATGTTTGTGATATACGAGGACCTGGAAAAATCGCTGAAGTACTTTACCATACCAATTTACCAGGGTTCTTCATCTTATTTTGAAATTGTGTCGGTAAAGGATGTAGTTAATGAGGGCAAAAAGTTTAAAATGGCTGAAATTCGTTTCAGTTTTGAGCTGGAATGCCCTGATAATCACTGGAAACTTTGGGTAACTAAAGGACACGGATTTATACCATTTGGACAGAAATAATATTAGAAAATTATAAATCGGTTTAAACCAGTTAATATAAAAATGCATACCAGTAATTATATTCTGTTTATTTGTTTTACTGCTTTACTGGCAGGCTGCAAGAAAAACGAGCTGCCGGCCCCGGTAAAGGAAGACCCGAAGATATGGGTACAGTTTAACGTAAACGGTGCCGGGTATAAGTTTACATCGGGTGTAAACAGCACCACAGTTAAGGCACACTCAAAAATATTCAATTCAAAAAGAGATTTTGTATTCCATATTGATGCCCCTGAACTTAAAAGAGGTTTAAAAATCACTGTTTTTAATGTCCCCCAAAATGTAATCAACCAGTCGTTTGATAATATTGAAACCGAACTGGACCGGACAGTAATACCGGGGCCTTACAATTACTGCTACAATGACGGATCTGTATACTGGCAGCCTAAACAGGGGGATATAGCCGTGGAGTATATTGATACGGAGCATAACGAAGTTTACCAGTCTATGCCTGCCTCCCAGTTATCATTCAGCAGGTTTGAGGTTATTTCCGTAACAGATACCGAATTTGAAGGAGTGCAATACAAATTGGCTGAAATTAAATTCAGCTGTCTGCTAAAATGCCATGCAAACGGCGGGTATTACAAAATTTCCAATGGGCTGGGCGTGGTAGTGTTCGGGCAGTAAGAAACTGTTAAGATGGGGAGTTAATTTTTTTTCATTCATTTTTAGAAACTATAGCAGGCCGCTATAAAACGTTAAGATATACTGAACGTCGTTCCGTAGCTGCATCTTTCTATAAAGGCTTGCCGCCTGCGGCGGTTGCCATGCATGCAGCTATCTCAGCACTACCATTGCCTTTGTTTGCTGGCCGTGCCCGTTGCGAACCTGGTAATAATAATTGCCGGGGGCAAGGTAGCTCACATCCATGGTAATGTTGTGTTTCCCCTGCGGGTAATTACCCTCGGCTAAGGTAGCTAACTCTCGGCCGGTATTATCATACAATTTCAACAAGGTATAACCACCCGTAGTGGTAAACTCTATATACGTGTTGCCGGAAGCAGGGTTGGGATAATTCTGTTTCAGTTGCAAACCACCAATTCCGTTAACTTCCTGCGCCGATAGGCCCGACTTACGGAATATAGGCAGCACCGGGAAGGTTTTGAGCATTACATCATTTATTTCCGATTGTGAGATCTCGAACCAATCAGCCAGGACAGAAGTGTATACGGCCCGGAAATCGTTCTGCATCGGTACGTTGTCGTTTACTGATACGCTGGAAGGTATTACCGGGTTATTGCCTACAAAACCGGGATTTACCTTGGTGCCAAACACCATTAGCGGAGCTGCGGAACCGTGGTCGGTACCCAAACTGGCGTTGGACTTGATACGTCGGCCAAACTCGCTGAAGGTCATGCCGGTAACCCTGTCCTGTACGCCCAGTAGCTTAATATCGTCCTGGAAAGCGAAAATGGCTTCCGATAATTGTTTCAGCAAGGCAGCATGGGCGCCGGTTTCGGTGCTGCTGGTATCCACCTGGGCGGCATGGGTGTCAAACCCACCGAT
>DASPJH010000320.1:0-3170 GCA_035628715.1 Bacteroidia bacterium | reverse complement strand
GCTGGTCATCCACAATTTTGTTGTCGATGGTTGATATCGGTGCCGTGGCTGCGTTCCGTTTTACTAATGACAGTGCAGAAGAAATTCCTACTGTGCAGCTGCAGGATATTTTTTCACCAGGCATATTTTATTCACTTGGCTTTCCTAACAGCCCTGTTTCATTAAACATAGGGTACCAAATGGGCCCGCTTTTGCGCAAAGTAACAGTGCAATCCAACCAGTACGGGCAAAGCTATTCGCGGTTCAGTATTGCGCTATGCGTGGATATACCGTTGCTTAACTTTTATACCCGCAGCCGTTAAATAAAAAGTGATAAAGCAATGAGTCCGGCATGGTATGCATGCCGGGCTTATTGTTTTCGGGGTGGCATCACACTTCCGATTTTTACAATCCTGCCTCCTGCCCTGCTTTTACCTTTGCTTCATAATTATTTATAACCATTATGAAACATTTAATTAATTGGATCGAAATCCCTGTTACTGATATGAACAGGGCGGTAAAGTTTTACCAAACTATTTTTGGTGGTATTGAATTTCAAAACATGGACATGGGCGGAATGAAATACGCGATTTTTCCCACCGAAGACCGTTTTAATGCCGGTGCGCTGGTGCAGGGCGAGTACTACAAACCTTCCGCCGACGGTGTTACTATTTATTTTGACGGTGGCAGCGACCTTAGCCAGATTACAGCCCGTGTAGCCAGCGCAGGGGGGCAGGTGATAATGGAAAAAACATACCTGGGCCCCGAAGCAGGGAACGTTGGGATGTTTATTGACAGCGAGGGCAATAAAATAGGTTTGCAGCACGCGTAGTTTAAAACCCACTTATCGCGGAGGGTATAAAATCATTACTGTTCGAAACCTTACTTCACCGTTAGTAGTAGTTATGATTATGTTCCACCCCCTACCCCGCCAGCGGGGACATTGAACGTTGTCCGCTTATTATGGTTTGACAACCGTGCAGGGTCAATACATTTTTTCGAATTTAAAATATGATACGGCGAGCAATATCCCCCGCTGGCGGGTAGGGGGTGGATAATAAGGTTTTCGAACAGTAATGGTATAAAACCCTCCGCTATTGACACCTTTGGTTTTGCTGCCATCTGATTTATTTACTCAATACCTTATACTTAAATACTATATACCCAATGAAACACTATTTCTTCAGGCTGGTGCCGCCCCGTCCCACCTTTGCCTTTGATATGAACGACCATGAAAAAGCCATAATGGGCCAGCACATGGCCTACTGGAAAGACCTTTTTGAAAAAGGCAAAATAGTTTTGTACGGCCCGGTAATGGATGCTGCCGGTCCATGGGGACTGGGCATTATAGAAGTAGCCGACGAAACCGAAGCCAACCGGATAGCTACCAACGATCCCAGCGTTACTGCCGGGGTAAATACCTACCAGTTATATCCCATGCAGGCGGGAATGATGCGCTGACAATCAATAAAAAGGGAGCTACAATGGTTCCCTTTTTTGTTATTTTGTTGCATGAAAACGGTTTTAAAACTGGAAGAAGCAGCCCTGTTTGCTGCTTCGGTATACGCCTTCAGCCTACTGGATTACTCGTGGTGGTGGTTCTTCGGCCTGCTGCTTGCCCCTGATATCAGCATGCTGGGCTATTTGGCGGGCAACAAAGCAGGGGCCTTTACTTACAATATTTTTCACCACAAAGCCGTTGCCATGCAGGTAGGCGCTCTGGGCATATACCTGTCCAGCCAGCCGGTGCTGCTGGCTGGCATCATCCTGTTTGCACATTCCAGTATGGACAGGGTATTTGGCTACGGATTAAAGTATTTTACCGGCTTTAAGCACACGCATTTGGGAGAGCTGTAAAAATTTACAGATTTATTGATTTACAGATTTACCGATTGGTTAATTTGCACCCCATTTAACCGCATACATATGAACTTTGAAAATATCCTTACCAGCAACAATAACGGGGTAGTAACCATCACCATTAACCGGGAAAGCAAACTGAACGCCCTGAACATCAAAACCCTGCAGGAAATTAAGCAGGCGGTGAATGATGTGCAGGAAGATAAATCGGTACTGGGCATTATCCTGACTGGTGCAGGCAGTAAAGCATTTGCCGCAGGCGCTGATATTGCTGAGTTTTCTAACTTTTCGGTAGACCAGGGTGTTGAAATGAGTGATGCCGGCCACCAGGTGATGAACGCCATTGAAAACTCTAAAAAACCTGTAATTGCTGCGGTAAACGGGTTTGCACTGGGCGGTGGCTGCGAGCTGGCTATGGCCTGCCACATGCGGGTAGCTTCTGAAAACGCCCGTTTCGGGCAGCCTGAGGTGAATTTGGGCCTGATACCCGGATATGCAGGCACCCAGCGGCTGGTGCAGCTGGTTGGCAAAGGCAAAGCGCTGGAATTGCTGATGACCGGCGATGCTATTAATGCCCACGAAGCAAAATCATTGGGATTAGTAAACCACGTAGTTACGCTGGAAGAATTGCTGCCAAAATGCAATGAAATTCTGGATAAAATAAAAACCAAAGCCCCGCTGGCTATTGAAAGCGTTATCCGCCTGGCTAATGATTATTACGCCAAAGACCGCAATGGCTATACCAACGAGATCCGTGATTTCGGTAATTTCTTCGGGACAAAAGATTTTAAAGAGGGCGTATCTGCCTTTTTGGAGAAAAGAAAACCTGGATTTTCGGGGGAGTAATATTTTAAAGTTATCAGCTTTCAGGCATCAGCAATCAGTTTATACCCGAGGCAGAAAACTGTAGGCTGATAGCCTAATTAACTACCTTATTTGCGCAATACGAGCTGGCAAAGGCATTAGGCTTGGCTTTAAAAATAAAGCCCATACTTAAAATGTATCCCATTGCTTCGCTTAAGGCCGAATTGGATTTAAACTGCGGACTGGTATTAATATCTGCATGCACTTCCAGCTCCACGTTGTATTTATCCAGCAAATCGCATAGCTGGTAGGCAATATCAATGGATTTTGCAACTTCATTCAGCATGCGCTCTTTCACGCCGATGTTCGCTTTGCCTTTGTCGGTTTTGATATACATAAAACCGCCGCGTTTTTCGCGCACAAATACAATAACGGTGGCATATTCCACCACCTCGCCGTATACCTGCGAGTCGGTTCCTATGCAAACTTTCAGGTGGTTGCCCATGCTGCGCTCATGCAGTATGGTC
>DASPJH010000319.1:0-4015 GCA_035628715.1 Bacteroidia bacterium | reverse complement strand
CGGGAAGTGTATAAAACGCAGCGAGCCTTCATACCTGCCACCAGTCCGAAGGTATGAATAACGACGGATTTTATATCCGCCGGAAAAACACCACCTGGTTCAGACATTTTGTTACGCGTGTTACGCTGTTACGGCCTGCCGCAACCCAATAACAGCAAGCCTTCCAGCCGTAACACCCCTAGTGAGGGTTCAAAATTTTGAACCCCTACCAGCAACTTTACAAATCCATTTTAGTCCTAAATCCATTTTATCCTTATACATCTTTAGTTCAGGCAAAACCCCTAAATCCCACTTCGGCAAGCTCAATGCAGGCTCTGAAGGGGACTTTCGCCAGGTAGCTACCCTAAATGTTTTACCGCTTTCATAACAGGTTGTCTGCCTAAAAGCCCCTTCAGGGGTTGGGGTAAAAATTGCTGTTACGCTGTTACGGCCTTGCCGCAACCCAATAGCAGCAAGCCTTCCAGCCGTAACACCCCTAGTGAGGGTTCAAAATTTTGAACCCCTACCAGCAACTTTACAAATCCATTTTAGTCCTAAATCCATTTTATCCTTATACATCTTTAGTTCAGGCAAAACCCCTAAATCCCTTGAAGGGGACTTTCGCCAGGTAGCTACCCTAAATGTTTACCGGCTTTAATAACAGGTTGTCTGCCTAAAAGCCCCTTTAGGGGTTGGGGTAAAAAATTGCTGTTACGCTGTTACGGCCAGTTTTGTGGACACTTTTGCACCCTTTTGAGAGTTGAGATGCTGAGCAAATTTCAGCATGACCATCGGGGGTACCTGTCTTTCATCATTGCCTCATAAATGCGGGAAGTGTATAAAACGCAGCGAGCCTTCATACCTGCCACCAGTCCGAAGGTATGAATAACGACGGATTTTATATCCGCCGGAAAAACACCACCTGGTTCAGACATTTTGTTACGGGTGTTACGCTGTTACGACCAATTTTGTGGACAGATGGACGTCAAAGAACTTTCTTACATAGTAATAGGAAAATGATGATTTTGTTACCAAAAAGTTTAACCCTTTTTTCCTGCATTTGGAGTAGCAATAGATACAATTCATAATCATACTTACTTTCAGGTGATAATCTGGAACACGTGTTCTGAAAAAAGTCTTTAAAGAAGCATTTTACGAAGTTTTAGACTAAAGAGGACGATTTATATCCTACTACTTTAGAAGCCATACAAAACAAAAAGTCCCGGAAAAACCGGGACTTATACAAAAATTTATACCTAGGTGATAATCTGGAACACGACCCTATCCAATACCTATCCATGTACTCGGAAAAGAATTTTTCACAACTTTTTTTTCAAAACAGAAAAATATATTACTATAATATTTTACAAAAATAAGATCTTTCACACCATAATTAATTGGCGCATGAAAATAGTACTCAATTTTTTTTAATTTTTTACCACAAGAGACGGTTTCATAAAATATTTTACTACTTAAGAAAAGTCTTATATCATCCTTTATCGCTTTAACATCCTCGTCTGTATTTATTTCTTCATAATTAAAAAAAATTGCACCATCATCAATTTCAAATGTTACAAAATCACCACCATTATCCTTAATAAAAAGGATTTTAAAGGGACATAAGCTTTCGTCATCTGAATAGAATCTAACTGCCATTATGTTATCCCCTATTTCATCAGAGCTAACCTTAAAGGAATTATTGAAAGTGACCTCAATAAATAACTCAAATATTTTAGCCGAAAGATCAGAAAAATATTTTAATTTTTCTTTTAAAATAATAATATCTTTTTTTATCGTTTCCATAAGTGAAAATGCCCCCTCCGCTCTCGCAAGTCTGTCGCCCAGTATGTGCGGTTGGGACTTGTGAGAGCAAATAAAATAAGTTTGCAACTTATTCATTCTAATGCTTATTTATACATCTGCTAAGTTACAAACTTAGCTTATATATTCTCACAAATCCGCCGCACATACTGGGCTACAGACGCGAGAGCGGTTGGGGAGAAAACACAATTGCGGCCGTGGCCGGCTCAAACCCCTAATTCAACGCCACAATACTGTAATTATCCTGCAACAGGTTTTTCAGGGGTGTAATGTTTTCAAACTTAATAGTACCGTTAATATACCTGCCGGTTTTGCCGGTAAACTGCTCGTGTATATCGCTGAAAAGGGTTTTTACCGTGCTGGTTTCGTTACCGTCCCAGCGCAGGTATATATCCAGGTCAAAATCATTGCTTAGCTCGGTTTGAGATTGCTGCAATTTTTTAAACTCGTAGCGGTATAAATACGTCAGCGCCGATATATCGCTCAATACGGCCGAAGCCGTGGGGTACGAGCCCGCTCCCCTGCCCACAAACACCTGCTTATCGGCAAACGCAGTTTCAGTAATTACCCCGTTAAAAACATCGTCAATATTATACAATTGGTGACTAGCGGGCACAAAGGCGGGCATTACGTAAGCATTCACGCCGTTTTCGCCGTTACGCACCGCTTTGGCCAATAACTTTATTTTATATCCTTTTTCGCGGGCGTACTTAATTTCCTGCTCGCCAATGCGGGTAATGCCTTCGTTAAATACATCTTCAGGCTTTACTACCGCGCCAAAGGCATGGGCTAATAATATTACCAGCTTGTATTTGGCATCAAAGCCTTCCACATCCAGCGCAGGGTTACTTTCTGCATAGCCCAGTTCCTGCGCGTTTTTCAGCGCCTCAACATAGGGTTTGCCCTGACCGGTGCAGCTGGTGAGGATAAAGTTGGTAGAGCCGTTTACAATGCCGGTTAGCTGTTTCAGCATATCGTTATCGTAATATTCCTCCAAATTACGGATGATGGGAATGCTGGCACAGCAGGAGGCTTCGTACAAAAACGGCACGTCGTATTGTTTTTGCAGTTGTAGTAATTCTTCAAAATGTTCGGCAATCATTTTTTTATTGGCCGATACGACGGCTTTGCCCTTTTTCATTGCTTCCGAAACAATCTCCCAGGCCGCGTTAGCATCGTCAATTAATTCCACCACTACATTTATGGAATTATCATTTAAAATATCCTCTTTATTATAGGTGAAATATTCAGCAGCCAGGCTGCGCTGCTTATTGCGGCTTTTAACGCATATTTTAACTATATCGGCTTTAAAGCCGGGGGTTTTGCTCAATACTTCGTATAAGCCAGTACCTACACAGCCGAAGCCAAATAACCCTATTTTTATTTTTTGTCTTTCTACCATGTTGATTTTTTAATTTAGTTTATTTTCCACCCCTGCCCCCGCCAGCGGGGGATATTGCACACCGTACCATTTTGTAAACTCGCAACGTGTATTGCATTAGCCCATTTTTTTAAAATGTAACAGCGGCTGAGTTCTCAGTTCTCCCCAGCGGGGGATATTGCACGCCGTGCCATTTTGTAAACTCGCAATGTGTATTGTTTTATCCTTTGTTTTAAATTGCCGCAGCGGCGTTTGAGTTCTCAGTTCTTCGCCAGTCGGGGATTGAACGTCGTATCATTGGGTAAATCCGCAAAACATATTGCATAATGGCGGGGTTTCCAAAATGCCAATAATCGGACGACGTTCGATATCCCCCGCTGGCGGGGGCAGGGGGTGGAAAAGTATTGAATATTATTTTAAAATAATTAATTCTGCTTATTCTCCAATACGGCCAATTCCGATTCGGAAACTTTATTTAATGCCTGTTCAATATCAGCAATTAAATCCTCCGCTTCTTCCAGTCCGCAGGAGAGGCGGATAAGTCCATCGCTTACCCCGCTGGCAAGGCGTTTTTCCCTCGGAACGGATTTATGCGTCATAGCTGCCGGGTGGCACAACAGGCTTTTGGGCCCGCCCAGGCTTTCAGCCAGCTTAAACAGTTTGGTGGAAGTGCAGAAACGGGCCGCCGCTTCCTCAGTGTCATCGGCCAGTACAATAGTAACCACCCCACCAAAGTATTTCTGCTGCTTTTTGGCAATTTCATGGTTCAGGTGCGAGGTCAAACCGGGATAATACACCTTCTTTACAGCCGGGTGATTTTCAAGGTATTCGGCT
>DASPJH010000318.1:0-2255 GCA_035628715.1 Bacteroidia bacterium | reverse complement strand
TGCTTACTGTAAATAAGCTGTTTTTCATTGTTTTTATAGTTAATTACCTGGTAAAACTGGGTATTGCGCCCAACAGCAAAGCATTTTTGCGGCAAAACTGGCTGGAAGCCTTCCTATTACTACTGGTTATTTACGATGCCATCAGCTTTTATATTTTTAAGGTTCCGGTAGTAAACCGTATTTTCTCTTACCTGAATATCGACCCGCTGAGCAGTAAATATGCCTTTTTTATACAGTTTTTCCTCATTCTGCTGGTAGTTATTGAGTTTGTAAAATCAGCGCGGAATTTTGGTAAAATACCCCTGAAACCCGGAATACTGTTTATTCTTTCTTTTCTCATACTTATTTTTGGTGGCGCCGGCCTGCTTAGCCTACCGGCTATAAACACCACCGGGCAAAGCATGCGGTTTATTGATGCCGTATTCACTTCAGCCAGTGCATCCTGTGTTACAGGGCTTATTGTAGAGGATACAGCCACATTTTTTAATTTTAAAGGACAGGTTATTATTTTAGGCCTGATACAATTAGGAGGCTTGGGTATCATCACTTTTGCCACCTATTTTGCTACTTTTTATAAAAAAGGTGTTGGTATAAAGCACCAGTATGCACTGCAACAACTTCTTGACACTGACTCTCTTGTGGGTTCTTATGGCTTAATCCGCAAGATATTTATTTACACTTTTGGTATTGAGCTGATATCTGCCGCCTGCATCTTCTTCCTCTGGGGAAATTATGACTTTGAAAGCAACGGCGAACGGCTCTACTTTTCAATTTTTCATGCAGTGACAGCGTTTTGCAATGCGGGCTTTTCAACATTTACAGGAGGTATGATGGAACCCGGCATTCACAATAAATACATTCTGCATATGATAATTGCGATCACGGTATTTTTCGGTTCGCTTGGTTTCCCTGCCATGCGCGACATGTTCGAGATTAAAAACCTCCGTGAGCGGTTAAATAAGCCCTGGAAAAAATGGAAATTAAGTACTCAAATTGCCTTTTATACCAGCATTGTACTTGTTATAATTGGCGCCATTGCTTTTTATTTTCTTGAAAACGATAATACCCTGAAAGGACTTGATACTTTACCCGCTGTAATAACATCTGTTTTCCAGTCGGTAATAACCCGTACTGCAGGTTTTAACACGGTTGATTTTACCATTTTAACTACGCCCATTTTAGTGCTGTTTATTTTCCTGATGTTTGTAGGAGCGTCTTCAGGCTCAACAGGAGGCGGGATCAAAACAAGCACCTTTGTGGTGGTTTTCAGTGCCATGTGGGCCATGCTCCGGGGACGGAAACTGGCCACTATGGGACGCCGTACCATTTCACACGAGTTGATTTATAAAGCTTTTGCCGTATTTATATTTTCAGCCACTTTTATTTTTATCTGTACATTCTTATTAACGCTTACAGACCCCCAATTCCCGGTACTTAAAATATTATTTGAGGAGGTAAGCGCTTTCTCCACTACTGGCTTAAGCACTGGCATTACCGCAGGTTTTTCTGATGCGGGCAAAATAATACTAATTGTTACTATGTTTGTTGGCCGGGTTGGTATATTAACCCTTGCTTTTGCCCTAAGCTCAGAAGTAGCCAGCAATGCTTATAAATATCCCAACTCGCATATTATGATCGGGTAAACAGCAAATGTTCGCCGTTGCGGGCGGGAATCCTGGTAATTATACAACGAACAACAATACAGCTAAGCAATCTTTGGCCAATACAAAGCAATTGTACGGGATTGCTTCGCTTCATTACTTCAAAGTCGTTTTGTGGCAAGGTTGTCCGCTCGCAACAACAACCGGTTTGAGGCATGTTTGCTTATCCCCAGCTTATATTAACTGGTATTTGGTTTTATCCATTTACTGTAATTTTTTAGTATTACCGGTTTTAACAGTCAGTGCTTTTATTTCCGCTTCCTGGCTTGGGCAAACTGTTTCCTTAGCTGCTGGCTGTAAGAGAGCTTTTTTATCCCACGGGCAGAAGGATGGCCTGATGGCTCATCGCCGCCCCTGAAGGGGTTTGGATGTTGAGATTCGGCAGCCTGATTTTCATTTTTTAAATTGCTTGTTACTACAGCGCCAGCGGTTTCCGGCGATTTTCCTGTCAGCTTTCCATTTACCCCTGGAGCAGAAGGATTGCCTGATGGCTCAACGCCGCCCCTGAAGGGGTTTGGATTTGGAATTTTGGCTGTGTGATTTTCATTTTTTAAATTGCTTGTTACTACAGCGCCAGCGGTTTCCGGCGATTTT